>JAOUOK010000090.1 GCA_029880425.1 Gammaproteobacteria bacterium | reverse complement strand
GATCGTTAAATGATTTTGATACGCCAATCGCGATACGTCCGAGCTCATTTTGAGCCGCACTTAACATGTTATCGCGAAAGTCTATCAGGCCACCTATTGAACCACCTTTCAAAAATCGAGTGATAACCGAATCAGAACCCTGGTTTTTATAAATCACTTCGAGTAAAGATGGGTCATGTTCGTTTGCTTTTAAATCGAGCGTTGCATGACGTTTACCTAAAACCAGAGTTTGACCATTACCAATAAACACATTAAGTGCACCATCTTCCTGTTCATTTGAACGTACTTCGACTTTTTCAGCTAACTGGTGTAATAAGCGTTCACGTTGATCGAGTAGATCACTGGGTTCGCCCTGGGTGACTTCTTTTGCCAGTACAACTTTCCAGTTAACATCGGCAATGGCTTTTGCAAGATCATTAACATCTTTAATATGGCTTTTTAATGTTTCATTGGTGCCCTTTTCTAAACTTTCAAAACGGTTATCAAGGTAAGCAAAGCGCTCACTTAATGCATTCGCTTCACCAATTAAAACCTGGCGTGCAGCTTGTGAAGAAGGATCATTCGAGACATTATTTATCGAAGCAAAAAATGAGTGTAATGTCGGTGCCAGGCCGGCATTGGGATCAGCCAGCATATTATCGATTTGACTGGTAAATTCATAATTTGTTTGCAAGCCGTTTGCTATAGTGGCATTTGTACGCAGTTCAGATGAAACAAATTCATCATGAATTCGTTTAACATTAGTCACCTGGACACCTGTACCCAGTGCACCGATTCCGGCTAACTGTGGTTGACGTGTATCAACTTCAACACGTTGTCTTGAGAATCCTTTGGTATTTGCATTAGCAATATTATGACTCGAGGTTGCAAGACGCCGCTCGGATGCCATCGTGCCTGATAAGCCAATTGAAAGAACGTCTGAAGTTCCCATTTAACTTACCTGCTCATTAAGCGGTGATGGATTAGAAGTGGAATATGCTTTTGCATGTTCCTGTATCGAATCGCGTTTCATAATATTCAGGATTTTATCCGCATAATTCGGATCAGTGGCATATCCCGCTTTATGTAAATCTTCAATAAAAACTTTATCATTTCCCTGGTTACGTAACACGTTGCCATAACGACTATTCGAGCGAAGAAAATTAACATAATCATTAAAGCTGTCAGCATACGAATCATAGGATCTAAAAGAGGCTTTCTCATATTTTGCAATGCCATTGTCATACTCCAGGGTTGATTTAGTAACCTGTTTTCCATCCCAACGACTATCTGCTTTTATATTAAATAAGTTATAACTACTCGAACCATCCTGATGACGTGTCACAGCCTTGCCCCAGCCAGTTTCTAACGCGGCTTGTGAAACCAGTACTAATGGAGATACCCCTAACTCTTTTGCTGACTTTTCAGCATAAGGCAAAATATGGTTTATAAATTCTTCTGGTGAATTAAAGTGGGTTCTATCGGCAAGCGGGGTTATTCCTTGTAATTCAACTTGAGAAAGAGCGGGCACCGGGGACTGATCTACGCGAGTAAGGTGTAAAGTTGTAAGCGGCAATACTTTGCCGCGTACCATACTTTCACTTGTATTAACTGGCGCAAGTTTAACCTGATCAAGCCCCGTTTTATCCGGGTTTTTATCCGGAAGATTTTTACCAAGTTGTCTCACTAGCGCATCAGCAATACCAATTCCCTTGCTATTAGCCATATCCAACGCCACTTGTTTATCAAACATATCGCGATAAAGCTTAGATTGATCACTATCAAAAATGTCATCACCCATGCTGGCATCACGCATGCTTTTCAGCATCATTTGAATAAAAATCCCCTCAAATTGCTTCGCCACCTGCCTTAACGACGCCTGTGGATCTACACGTGACTGAGCCCGCATTTCGCTTAAACCCGCGAAATCGGTATAGCTTGGTGCTGTCATTGTCATCGGTGTGCTTTGCATATTTTTCTCTCAATTATTCAACTAGTACATTGCAGAAAACATGCCAGTTTTATAAATGAAAGGAAGGAAAAAACATAAGAGAATTAAAAATAATATATAAAAATACGGAAAACACTGGGTATACGGGGGGCGAATTTTTTAGTTCACTCTCCATGTACCCTGTGTTCCACGTGATTCATATTTTTAAATAACGATCAGATCGGCATGCAGAGCGCCGGCTTCTTTAAGGGCTTCGAGTATGGCAACTAAATCACCCGGTGCAGCACCGACTTTATTCACAGCTTCGACAATCTGGTCAAGAGAAACACCAGGATTAAATTTAAACATGCGATTATTTTCCTGTTTAATCTGAAGTTCTGATCCCGGTACCACAACAGTTTGTCCTTCAGAAAATGCCGCGGGCTGGCTCACCTGGGGGTTTTGTGTAATGGTGACGATTAAATTACCGTGTGAAACTGCTGCAGGTAAAACCTTCACATGTTTACCAATTACCACGGTTCCGGTACGTGAGTTAATAATAATACGTGCTGCCGCTTCCGCTGGTTTAAGTACCAGGTTTTCTAACAATGAGATAAAAGAAACCCGTTGCGACGTATCAGCAGGTGCACTAATAACAATTGAGCCCGCATCTTTTGCATAAGATGTACCTGGGCCAACCGTATTATTAATCACTTTGACTAAACGATTCGCTGTAGTGAAATCAGGTTGATTTAAATTTAATACGACTTCCTTATTTAAACCAAAAGGCGTATCCATACTTCGTTCGACCGTGGCACCGTTTAAGATACGCCCAACACTGGAAACATTCACCGTGATACGGGAACCATCTGTACCTTCAGCACCAAAACCACTCACCACCACGTTACCTTGTGCAATGGCATAAATCTGGTTATCTGCACCTTTTAACGGTGTCATTAATAAACTACCACCACGTAAACTTTTTGCACTGCCAACAGATGATAAAGTGACATCTATTTTCATACCGGATTTTGCAAAAGGGGGAAGTTCTGCATGTAATGCAACCGCGGCAACATTCTTGGCTTGCAAAGATACACCTGGCGGAATGTTCACACCTAAACGTGACATCATGCTTCTTAAACTTTGAGTTGTTACTTCACCTGAACCATCACCGGTGCCATTTAAACCCACAACCAAACCGTAACCGATCAACTGGTTAGAGCGAACACCTTCTACTTTGGCCAGGTCTTTCACCCGTTCAGCATAAGCTGAACTTGAACCTATACTAAGCAGCAGGATAATGCCGGCAAAAATAGTAAAACTTAAATCCTTTCCTGATAACATTTTCAGCTCCAGTTGTACTTAATAACTAACATCATGTTAATAAGGCCATGCCTGACTTTGGAAGAAACGACCCAACGGTCCCATTTTATTTGCCGCGGATAAGGCACCCTGACCACCATATGCCATATGAACATTCGCGATACGCGTTGATTTAATCGTGTTGTCCTGTTCAATATCCTGTGGACGTACAATACCGACAAAACGTACATACTCATCAGACTGGTTTAGCAACATCATTTTCTCACCGCGTACCACCAGGTTTCGGTTAGGTAAAACATCTGCTACCGTTACTGAAATATTGCCGTTAAAACTGCTGTTCATGGCACTGGTACCCTGGCCACTAAACTCACGCTCACCGTTAAACTTATTCGTCAAAATCTCAACACCTTTATTTGTAACTTGTTGTCCTGCAAGTGTTGGGCCAGGCAATTCAACCTTGTTGTCTTTTGAACTGTTGGTATTAGAAGTTGCACTGGCATTGGTATTTTCAATTAAAATCACCGTTAAAACATCGCCAATGTATTTTGCTGTTGTATCGTCGAATAAACCAACCCGCATACCCTGTTGGTAAATCGCCCCATTATCACTGCGCTGGATAACCAGGCGAGGTTGTTTTACAGGTTTAAAATCTGTTGTTGCATTTTTAACATTAATTGGTTTTAAACAGCCCGATAAAATAACTGAAAAACCGGTTAATACAATAATCGTTTTATAGTTCATCATGTCATATCCAGTTTCATCTTAATCATTAAAGATTATTATTTACGTACTGCAACATTTGATCCGCAGTTGAGATAGCTTTTGAATTCATTTCATAAGCACGTTGTGTTTCAATCATGTTGACAAGCTCTTCAACCACGTTCACGTTGGAACTCTCAATTGAACCTTGTATTAATGAACCCAGGTTATTTGTATCCGGACTACCAACCACCGGTGCTCCACTGGCCCCGGTTTCTACCAGTAAGTTACCACCAATGGATTGCAGGCCTGCCGGGTTAACAAAATCAGCAAGCTGAATCACACCTACTTGTGCCGGTGCAGGGTTACCTGGTTGAGTCACTGAAACAATACCATCAGAACCTATAGTGACACTTAAGGTGTTTTCAGGAACAATGATATCGGGTTGTACACGGTAACCTGCCGAGTTAACCAATTGTCCGGTTGAGTTCACCTGGAACTCACCGTTACGGGTATAAGCAATATCACCGTTGGGTTTTAATATCTGGAAAAAACCTTTTCCCTGGATAGCCGCATCAAAAGTATTATTTGTCTGGATCAGGTTGCCTTGCGTGTGAAGCTTTTGCGTTGCAACTGTACGCACACCGGTACCTAAACTTAATCCTGTTGGCAGTTCTGTTTCCTGGCTACTTTGTCCCCCTGCCTGGCGCAGGTTCTGATAAAGTAAATCTTCAAACACTGCACGGGCACGTTTATAACCGGTAGTATTTACATTTGCCAGGTTATTACTGACTGTTGACAACCTGTTTTGCTGTGCTTCCAGGCCCGTCTTTGCAATCCACAGTGCGTTACTCATTTTTAATTCTCCAGAACTTTACTTTATTCTTTTATTCAAAATAGAAAATGCATTTAATATGCCAATAACTTTTTTATCCCAGCTTTAACATTTGAGCCGCCTGTGCATTATTTTCTTCGGCTTTCTTCAACATCTTCACTTGCATTTCAAACTGCCTGGCAAGTTCAATCATGTTAACCAGTGCACTTGCCGCGTTCACGTTACTGGTCTCAATCGTGCCTGAAACAACTCTAACGTTGTCATCGGCTTCTGCGTTATCACCATTTTTTAAAACAAATAAACCAGACTCATTGCGCATCAGGTCTTTAACATCCGGGTTAACCAGCTTGAGACGATCAATCACGGTAGCACCACCTGCGCCTTCACCAATTTGAGAAATACTGATCGTGCCATCTTTACCTATATCGACTTTTGCAGATTCAGGAATTGTAACCGGACCACTTTCACCTAAAACAACGTGACCCGCACCGGTTTGTAATACACCGGCACTGTCCGTTTTTAAATCACCTGCACGGGTATAGGCTTCATTACCATCTGCTGATTGCACGGTTATAAAACCTTCACCTGATACCGCAATATCAAGATCACGCCCGGTTGTACTCATCGCACCTTGTTTAAAATCAATCCCGGGTTTTTCTGTCATGGAATAAACGCGTGTAGGATGTCCACTGCCACCAAATAAAGGCATGCTTCTCGCCGCGGCTAAATCTGCACGAAAACCCGTGGTACTGATGTTAGCCAGGTTATTCGAGTTAATCGCTTGCGCCAGCATATTTTGCTTTGCGCCTGACATTGCTACATACAACATACGATCCATTTTCTTGCCCTGCTTTATCTATCTTTTAATTTAACGAATATTAATAACGGTTTGTGTTACCGCATCAGCAGTTGAAATAACCTGTGCATTTGCCTGGAAGTTCCGTTGCGCCGTTATCATGTTTACCAGTTGCCCGGTGAGGTCTACGTTTGAATTTTCCAGTGCGCCCGATTGAATTAAACCCAGGCTACCTGAACCCGGTGTACCGATTAATGCAGGACCTGAATCAAAACTCTCCGCCCAGTTAGAGTCACCAAGTTGACGTAAGCCGTTTGGATTAGCAAAATTTGATAAGGTTACCTGGCCTAATGTTCTGTTTTGACCATTGGTAAATCGGGCACGAACGATACCGGTATCATCAATATCAATACCAGTTAAACGACCCGAGGTATAACCATTTTGTTTAATGGTATTAACTGTAAATGCTCCACCAAATTGTGTAATTGGAATATCACCTTGCAGATCCATTGTTAACTGCATTGGTTCCGCACCGGTACCTGTATCAATCGCCGGGAATGAAATTTTACCGGGCGGTACCGCGACACCATTAATGTGTGACAGTGCACCCGCACCATCAAACTTAACTTTATCCGGTGTATATAAACCTGTTGCAGGATCTGCCGGGCCCCTTAAGTGCTGACCATTAACAAAGGTATGTAATTCCCACTCATTGGGTACCGCAGTTTTTACGTAATACATACTGGCCAGTGCTGGCGTACCTAAAGAATCATAAACGGTTAATGACGTTGAATGCGTAAATGATGAAGGTCGTTCAGGTTCAAACGGATAGGTATTTGGTGGTATTTCTGAACTATCCAGGTTAACCGCAACTTCTACAAGCTTGGTCGCACTGGGAGGGATATTGGATGAATCAAGTTTAAGTGGACCTGCTGCCCCGGTTATTGCCCCGTTTTTATCTGCAACATTCACAATCATTTTTTGATCATTTGAATTAACAATAAAACCATCCCGGTCTGCCTGGAACTGACCCGAACGGGAATAAACTCTTGAACCATTATCTTCCAGGATAAAAAAACCCTGGCCGTTAATTGCCATATCCAGTTTACTATCAGTAAAACCCACAGTACCCTGGGTAAAAAGTTGATCAACCGAGGCTAAACGAACACCGGCACCGATTGAGTTTGCTGTACCACCTGAACTTGAAGCAGCATAAACATCTGCAAAGTTTGCACGTGATTGTTTAAAACCTGTGGTACTGGCATTGGATACGTTAT
>JAOUOK010000122.1 GCA_029880425.1 Gammaproteobacteria bacterium | reverse complement strand
AAAAAGAACGTCAGGAAAAAATAGCTGAGAAAAAACGCTTGGCCGAACAGCAAAAACGTGCTGCCTATGAGCTGGGTGAAGTTGCAAAATATAAAGTAATGATACGTGACCAGATAACACGTAGCTGGATTTTTCCGGCGAGTTATCAGAAAGGGATGAAGTGCAAAGTGCTGGTAAGATTAATTCCAAGTGGTGACGTAGTCAGTGTTCGTATTTTGCAAAGCAGTGGTAACATTGCCTTTGATCGTTCAGTTGAAATGGCAGTAAATAAGGCATCACCTTTACCGGTTCCAAAGTCAGATTCCGGTTTATTTGATCATTTTCGCGAAGTTGAATTTGTATTTGATCCAAATGCATAAATAAGGAATGAGATAAAAAAATGGTTCGAGTTAGCAGTTTATTTATTTTTTTATGGTTAAGCCTGACTTCAGTCGCACATGCAGTATTAACGATTGAAATTACCCAGGGTTCAGAAGGGGCGCAGCCGATCGCAATTGTTCCTTTTCAATGGGTCGGTAATGGGACACCCCCTGTAAGCTTAAAAGATATTGTTGCGGCTGATCTGCAACGCAGTGGCCAGTTTGCGCCGTTAGCTGAGAAAGATTTGATTTCAAAACCATCGCAGGGCTCAGAGGTTAAATATAAAACCTGGCGTGCATTAAACGTTGGTTATCTTGTGGTTGGGAAAATTCATGGTTTAGACGATGGCAGTTTTCAGGTTCAGTTTCAGTTACTGGATGTGTTTAAAGGACGCCAGTTAGCAGGATACAGTATTCGCAGTTTAAACAGTGGGCTACGTCGTACCGCGCATCATATCAGTGACATCATTTATAAAACCATAACCGGTGAAGAGGGTGCGTTTAATACGCACATTTCTTATATAACGGTTACACGTGGTGAGAAAAATACGAAAAGATACCAGTTAGCCATTGCTGACGCGGATGGTTATAACGAGAAAATTATATATAGTTCACCAAAACCCCTGATGTCACCAAGCTGGTCGCCCGATGGAACGCGCCTCGCTTATGTTTCTTTTATTAATGGCCGCCCGGAAATATTTGTACAAAATATTTTTTCATCTAAAAAAGAGAAACTGGTTTCATTCAAGGGGTTAAATAATGCGCCACGCTGGTCACCGGATGGAAAATACCTGGCGTTGACCTTGTCGAAAGATGGTAACCCTGAAATTTATATCATGAATGTTAATTCGCGTAAGCTGACCCGTATTACCCGGAGCTATGCAATTGATACCGAGCCGGAATGGTTGCCAGGTAGTAACGGTTTAATTTTTACCTCTGATCGTGGTGGTTCACCGCAATTATATGAAATCAGGTTAAATCGTTACCAGGCTGCTGGCCGGGCAAAACGATTAACCTTCGAAGGTAATTATAATGCACGTCCCGCAGTTTCAGTGGATGGTCGTTATATTGCAATGGTGCATCGTTCTCAGGGAAAGTTTAGAATTGCAGTACTGGAAAGGGAGTCAGGTCATTTTAGTATTTTAACGAAAGGGCATCTGGATGAATCCCCAAGTTTTGCACCAAATGGGCGTATGATCATATATGCAACTGAAGAAAGATTCCGTGGTGTCTTATCGGCTGTTTCAGTCGATGGCCGGGCACGGCAACGATTGAGTTTAAAAAAAGGTGATGTACGGGAACCGGTATGGTCACCATACAAGGTAAATAAGTAGAGGTTTAATTCCTCTAATCCGAATTAAAGGAAACCAAGGAGCATAATGTGATTAAATTAATGCGCTATTTTGTTGTTTTGACTGTCATTGTGACATTAGCGGGTTGTAATTTAGGACCGCTTAAAAAACGTGGCCAAAAAACTGATACCCAGCTAGAAGATAACCAATATTCTAAGTCAGGCGATTCTACTGATACCTTTCCTGCCGGTGACAAATTAGAAGTGAGCTCATTAAATGATCCCAATAGCCCGTTATCACAACGTGTTTTATATTTTGAGCTTGATAGCAGTCAGGTCAAAGATGCAGACAGGGATATTATTACGGTTCATGCCGAGTTTCTTGCTTCACATCCTGAAATATCGATTGTACTTGAAGGTCATGCTGATGAACGTGGCTCAAGAGAATATAATATTGCTTTAGGTGAAAAGCGTGCTAAGGCAGTTAAACAAATTATGACGTTACAGGGTGTAACCGATAACCAAATCCAGGTAATTAGTTTTGGTGAAGAACGCCCGGTTGCATCAGGTCATGATGAATCTGCCTGGAACCTGAATCGTCGCGTGGAAATTCTTTACACTGGTTATTAATATGAAAAAAAATACATGGATAATTTTGACAGGATTTATGCTTGGCCTGTTAAGTACGATGGCATACTCCGCTGATAACGAGGCCACTGTTGAAGACAGGCTGAAACGCGTTGAACGTATGGTTAACAGCAAAGGTCTGGTTGATATTATGGTGCGGGTAGAGAGTATGCAGGGCGAGCTGCAGCGCCTGCTGGGTGAAATCGAGTTACAAAAGCATAGTCTTGAAGAAATTAAAAAACGTCAGCGTGATTTATATGTTGATATTGATCGTCGCTTGTTACAAATTGAGCGACGCTCAGGAGCGGGTACAAGCGCTATTCCTGTCACGCCAGCAAGTCCGGCGGTTGTTACTGAGGCTAAGCCAGCTTCACCATCCACTAAAGCAACGATTGCTGCACCTGTTGCAAAAGCAACTAAGCCAAAAGAAGGTGAACAAGAGTCCTATCAGAAGGCTTTTGACCTGTTACGGGCATTACGCTATGAAAAGGCGACTAAGGCTTTTCGCCAGTTCTTAACGGATTACCCGGATGGGCGTTATGCACATATTGCTCAATACTGGTTAGCAGAAACAAGTTACCACACAAGAAAATATGATGTGGCGGTTAAAGATTACCAGAAATTAATTGACCACTATCCCAAAAGCCCGAAGCGTGCGGATGCCTTATTAAAAATTGGCTATAGTCAGTTTGAATTAAAGTCATTTTCAAAAGCTGAATCAGTACTGACAAAATTAATTCAATCTTATCCCGGTACCACGGAAGCAGGGCAGGCAGAAAATTTACTGCAAAAAGTTCGCATGCAAAACGCCCGTTAATTTTATGTCTGCAAACACTTTAAACGAAACAGGTGAAGCAACACCTGTTTCGCGTTTACGTATTACGGAAATTTTTTATTCGTTACAGGGTGAAGCCCGTACCTCGGGCTATGCTACGGTATTTATTCGCCTGACAGGCTGTCCTTTACGCTGTGAATACTGTGACACTAGCTATGCCTTTAAAGGTGGCGAGTGGTTTACTTTTGACGAAATCCTTTCTGAAGTAAAGAAATACAAAACAAAACATGTGACCGTTACCGGTGGTGAGCCTTTAGCGCAAAAACAATGCCCCGGGTTACTAAAATTATTATGTGACGAAGGCTATGATGTTTCCCTTGAAACCAGTGGTGCCTTAGATATTTCGCTGGTCGATCAACGCGTCAGCCGGGTAATGGATTTAAAAACACCGGCATCCAAAGAAGTTGATAAAAACCGCTATGAAAATATCGCGTTATTAACTCCCCACGATCAGCTTAAGTTTGTTATCTGTAACCGTGAAGATTATGACTGGGCAGTACAAAAAATCAGTGAATACGATCTTTTATCAAAGTGTGAAGTATTTTTTTCTACCAGTCACCAGGAGTTAAAGGCGCAAACCCTGGCAGGGTGGATAATTGAAGATCAGTTAGCGGTGCGCTTTCAACTGCAGCTTCATAAATACCTCTGGGATGACGAACCCGGACGTTAAAAAGTTGAGCCACAAAGGACATAAATCCCTGTACTCCCAGTGGTTTTCATCTTTATTTTTTCCTGGTGTTCTTCGTGGCTATTCTTTTGTAAAATTATATTATGACTAAAAAAGCCGTTGTTCTTGTTTCCGGTGGACTCGATTCTGCCACCACGCTCGCGATTGCTAAAGAGGCAGGTTATGACTGCTATGCAATGAGTTTTAACTATGGCCAGTGTCACCAGGTTGAGCTGCTAAGTGCGAAAACTATTTCAGAATCCATCGGTGTGGTTGAACACAAGATAGTGAAGCTTGGTCTTGGTGATATTGGTGGTTCTGCATTAACTGATGATTCGATTTCAGTGCCTAAAAATTCATCTGCGGAAATTGAAGAAGGCATCCCTGTGACTTATGTTCCTGCCCGCAATACCGTGTTTTTGTCTTTAGCCCTGGGTTGGGCCGAGGTGCTTGACGCAGAGGCCATTTTCATTGGGGTGAATGCGGTTGATTACTCGGGCTACCCCGATTGCCGTCCGGAGTATATTGAAGCCTTTCAAACCATGGCTAATCTTGCGACGAAAAAAGGCGTTGAGGGTAAGCTAATTAAAATAAAAACACCGCTTATTCACCTGACAAAAGCTGAAATTATTCACAAGGGAAATGCCCTCGGGGTGGATTATGGCCAGACCTTGTCATGCTATTCACCAGATGAGGAGGGCAGGGCATGTGGCAAATGTGATTCATGCCGGATACGCCAACAGGGATTTGCGGACGCGAATATTCCTGATCCAACTTGTTATTCGCAATCCTAGTATTGGAAATTGCACTCCATGCTTTATAGTCGTTTAGTAACGGGTTACATCAGTTGAGGCTTCCGTTATAATTCCCAGATAACTTTTATATGGCTACTTAAATAGCCTTAAAAATCAAACAGTTACTTCAGGGAATTCTAATTATGTCATTCGAAAGCTTTTTAGCGGCGCAGTCATTTTTATTGTGGTCGGTATTTATCCTTGCCTTTGTTCTCGGCGTGGTGGCCAATAAAACAAACTTTTGTACCATGGGTGCAGTATCCGACATGGTTAATATGGGCGACACCGGTCGTTTTCGTGCATGGATACTGGCAGCAACGGTTGCCTTGATTGGCGTGATTATACTGGAAGCTCTTGGCCGTGTTGATCTCTCATCAACATTACCGCCTTACCGTGGTAGTGAGTTCCAGTGGGGACGTTATATTTTAGGCGGCATTCTTTTTGGTATTGGTATGACATTAGCCAGTGGTTGCGGTAATAAAACCTTACTGCGTATTGGTGGCGGAAATATTAAATCTATTTTCGTATTTCTCGTTATTTCCGTGATCGCTTATTACATGGTTGACCCGTATAAAGAATTACCCGCTACCTGGTACCAGTCTTATTTTGCACCATGGTTGGGTCAGGCGGCTATTTCACTCAATACGCCGCAGGATTTAGGCAGTATTGTGGGTAACTGGTTCGGCGTATCAGCGATGACCATGCGAATAGTGCTGGGGGTTGTTGTAGCGGCTATAGCCCTCCGTTATGTCTTTAAGTCTGCTGACTTCCGTAAGAGCTCTGATAATGTTTTAGCCGGTGTAGCGATTGGTATTATTGTTATGCTTGCCTGGTATGTCACTTCAAATGTGATGGTGAATACAGATGATGGCAGCATCAGAATGACCCAGTTCTATGGTGAGTGGGATATGATGATGGACAGTGAAGCTGGTAAACCAAAAAATGGTTCGACTAATTTACAATCCCAGTCATTTACCTTTATCAGCCCGATTGGCCAGATGTTTGGCTATGCCGGTTCTGGATTTGCCAGTGCCTTTATGACATTTGGCGTGGTTTCAGTGATTGGTGTAATTTTAGGTTCTTTCGTTTTATCTTTAGTGACCCGCAGCTTCCGAATTGAATGGTTCAATTCATTCAAAGATTTCTATATGCACATGATCGGTGCTGTTCTGATGGGCTTTGGTGGTGTACTCGGCCTGGGTTGCACAGTTGGTCAGGCAATAACCGGTGTTTCAACTCTGGCTCTAGGCTCTTTCCTGGTCTTCATTGGCATTGTTTTTGGCAGCGCCTTAACCATGAAAATCCAGTACTACCAGATGGTCTATGAAGAAGAAGCAACCTTTATAAATGCACTCTTAAGCTCCCTGGTTGATATGAAATTGCTTCCAGCGGGCATGCGTAAATTGGACGCAATTTAAGTAAAAAATAATGGATTTATCGGCTTTTTGGGCTTGTTATTCCCAGTAAGTTCGGTAAAATTCCCGCCTCCAAACAAGGGCCGTTAGCTCAGTTGGTAGAGCAGTGGACTTTTAATCCATTGGTCCCGCGTTCGAGTCGCGGACGGCCCACCATACAAATCAAAGACTTAGCAGAGATGCTAGGTCTTTTTTTTTGCATGTTTTTTGCACATGGCCGA
>JAOUOK010000089.1 GCA_029880425.1 Gammaproteobacteria bacterium | reverse complement strand
GCAAAAGCGGTTAATCAACTTGCGGTAACTGCGTATAAAAAAGTGCCGGGTATCGGACCGCGGGCAACCCGCGTGGGTAATGCCTGTGTTTATGTTCTGGGTGAAATGAAAGGTATGGCCGGAGTTTATCAACTGGCATTGTTAAAAGTACGGGTTAATTTTCGTACAGCACTTAAAGGAATTGAAAAGTCATTAGCGGTTGCAGGTGAACGTGTTGGCATGTCTGTCTATGAACTCGAAGAAATCGGTGTACCGGCTTATGGCCTGACCGGGGTGGGCAAGCTAACAGAAAGCCTGGGTGACTTTACTGTCGAGTTAACGATAACCGGCACTACTTCTACCGAGCTTGGCTGGATTAAGGCAGACGGTAAGAAGCAAAAGTCAGTACCAAAAGCGGTTAAAGAAAACTATGCCGAAGAGTTAAAGGAACTTAAAACCGCGGCCAAAGATATTCAAAAGATGTTACCGGCACAACGACAACGGCTGGATAACTTATTTCTACAACAGCGTGAATGGAAGTTTGCTGGCTGGAAACAAAACTATCTTGACCATCCCCTGGTCGGATATTTGGCGCGCCGTTTAATCTGGAAGTTTTCAAATGCAGGAGTAAACACTTTAGCTATCTGGCATGATGACAAACTTGTGAGTATTAATGATGATGTGCCTGGGATTAACCAGGAAGCAAGCACTGTTTCATTATGGCACCCGATCGAAAGTGAAATTGATGAAATTAAATTATGGCGAGAATGGTTAGAGAACCATGAGGTGATTCAACCCTTTAAGCAAGCGCATCGTGAAATTTATCTGCTGACTGATGCTGAACGCACAACGAATGTCTACAGTAACCGGTTTGCGGCACACATTATTAAACAGCACCAGTTTAATGCTTTAGCTGTTCAACGTGGCTGGAAGTATTCATTGCAAGGCTGCTGGGATGGTGGCGGTGATGAAATTGCCAAACTGGTATTACCTAAGTGGGGTTTATGGGCCGAGTTTTGGGTAAACGGTATTGGTGAATATGGGACGGGTACAACGGAAGCGGGTATTTTTAATTATGTTGCAACCGACCAGGTACGTTTTTATCACTATGGCAATACTGATATCAGTGATTATGAAGCGGAGTACAATCTGCGCGAACAAGGCCCTACCCCGATAGAAAATATCCCGCCGCTGGTATTATCTGAAATTTTTCGTGATGTTGATTTGTTTGTAGGTGTAGCCAGTGTCGGTAATGATCCGGAGTGGTCAGATGGGGGCCCCGAAGGACGTTATCGTGATTACTGGAATGCATACAGCTTTGGTGATCTTAATGCTACGGCAAAAACACGAAAAGATGTCCTTGAACGTTTAATCCCGCGCTTAAAAATTGCTTCGCGGTGTGAATTGACAGATAAGTTTTTAATTGTCCATGGTGATGTTCGTAGTTATAAGATTCACCTGGGTTCCGGAAATATTCTTATGACACCCAATGATCAGTATCTTTGTATTGTTCTTGCCCGCGGTAATAAAGGCAATGACGGTAAAATATTCTTACCCTTTGAAGGTGACACCATGATGTCAATTATTTTATCAAAAGCCTTTTTACTGGCTGAAGATACAAAAATAAAAGATAAAACGATTCTTAGCCAGATTAATCCGTGAAGATAAAAGGAATTATTAATGGCAACGATATTTACTCATCCAGTTATTGCAATTGGATTGTCACCTTACCTGGATCTTGCTGAAAAAAGAAAACAGATTATTTTAATCGCTGTAATCCTGACTATTTTGCCGGATATCGATGTGATTGGTTTTCGCCTGGGGATTCCGTATTTACACTTGTTTGGTCACCGGGGCTTTACTCACTCTATATTTTTCGCGCTAGTGATAAGCTTTTCCACAACCTGGTTTATTGTTAAAAATACGGGGATTAATTTTTTACCTGTATGGATTTACTTATTTTTATCGGCAGTATCACATGGGATACTCGATGCACTGACTAACGGGGGATACGGTATCGCTTTTTTCTCCCCCTTTTCAAACCAACGATTTTTCTTTCCTGCTACACCAATTGATGTTTCAACCTTAAGCATCGAACGTTTTCTATATAATAAAGGTTACATGGTAATGGTTACCGAGTTGATATGGATATGGTTACCTTTGCTTATAATTTTTGTCTCGGGCCTGTTATGGAAGAAAAGAAACAAATAAATAAAAATGGTATCTAAACAAGGTAATCTTAAGTTAAATTTTAGTTAATTTAATTTAGCTTAATACAGTTCAGTAAGGCCTGGCCTCAATTTAGGCTCGATAATACTGGCATCATTTTTCATTGATTTGTGTTAATATCCCTGCCCAGGGTAGGGCAGTCGCTTATTTTATGTGTCTTTCCTGGTTTTTTCTGCCGTCACGCTGAATAATTTTTTACATCTCCACATTTTTACATCTCCACATTTTTTTATCTCGTGCTTAGAAGATGGATTTTTCTCTTCGCATAACGTTGTTTAGTAAATCGTTACTGGTTTCTATTTACCAGGCGTTTGCTTTTCAATTAATTTTATTATTTGTTTCGGAAAACAAAATGCATATAGAAATAATTACTACGCCAAACGAGGCGTTAAAAGAGAGCGGATTTGGATCGCTTAAGGCGTGTAACAGTGTTTTGCATGCCATTCAAAGGTTGGGGCACGATGTCAAACTTAATGTTTGTGAAAACAGGGCGTGTTTAGATGAGGTTGTTAAACGAAAACCTGAGCTGGTTATTTTAGCGGTTAAGTATATCGCGCTTGAAAATGAAGATGATATCTGGTTGTCAGATTATTTATCCCAACATAAGGTGAATTTCACCGGTTCATCGAGGGAAGTACTTAAATTTGATTCCAATAAGGTTAAAGCAAAAATTCATTTGAGCAACAAAGGCATTAAAACGGCCAGGTACTTCATTGCAACACCGGGCCAGTATAATAAAGAAAGAGAATTACCGTTTACTTTTCCACTTTTTTTAAAGCCATTAGATGCTGCCAATGGAAATGGTATTGATGATTTATCTTACGTGACACGCTTTGAGAATTTTGAAAGTAAAGTCACATCATTATATGAATCATTTAATCAACCTGTTTTGGTAGAAGAATATTTAGATGGTCGTGAGTTTACTGTTGCCGTTATCAAAAAGAACAACAATGAATTAATTTTGTCTGCGGTTGAAATAATTCCTCCAACGTCAACGAACGGGCTTAAGATTTTAGGGGCCCAGGCAAAAAAAGATGATTCTGAAACGATGGTGACGATTAATGACCACGAAATAAAAAACAGGGTAACGACACTGGCTGCGGCTGCTTTTAACAGTTTAGGGGTGCGGGATTTTGGGCGTATTGATATTAAAACGAATAAAAGTGGTGAATGCTTTTTTATGGAAGCAAACCTTGTACCCGGCATGACCCATGGTTCCAGTTATTTCCCGCAGGCGTGTAAAATCGCAAACGGTTTTGATTACGATAAAGTGGTTGAATTATTATTAGCCTGCGGTATGGCTCGCGCATCCTCAACTATGCCACCAAATTTGCATCCTGATTCAGACGATACTATTGTTGCGCTGTAAATATAAATTATTTAGGGATCTTTGTTGAATGTCTGATGAGCTTTTAGTTGAGGTTTTACGTGATGATACTGTCGAAAGCCGGCACTTTGGTGCTGCTGTTGTCTGTGACTATAAAGGCAATGTTATTAAAAGCTGGGGGAATATTGAAAGACTGATCTTTCCTCGCTCTGCATTAAAGCCCATGTTAGCGATCCACTTAATTGAGAGTGGCGCCAGTGAACATTATTCTCTAAGTGATGAGGAATTATCGTTAGCCTGTTCGTCACACCAGGGAGAACTCATCCATCAAAACCTGGTGGAATCATGGTTAAGCCGACTTGGTTTAACTGAGGAACATTTAGCCTGCGGCCCGGTGCTGCCTGAAGATACAGAGAGTGCGCACGAGCTGTTGGCTTCGGGGCAACAGGGTTGTCGAATTCATCATAACTGCTCAGGTAAACATACTGGCTTTTTAACCACAGCACTGCATTTGAATTTGTCTCTGGACGATTACCATTTACTCACTCATCCCTTGCAGCAACTCTCATTAGATATACTTTCAGACCTGGCGGATGTTGATCTTAAGCAGTATCCAATTGGAATTGATGGCTGTGGCTTACCTGCGCCGACGATGCCGCTCATTCAACTTGGGCGCGCCATGGCGCGCTTTGCTAAACCTGTGGATTTATCTGTTACGCGTCAACAAGCCATTTATCGACTACATGAAGCCATCACAAATGAGCCGCTTTATATTGCCGGGCATGGAATGGTGGTGACTGAGTTGAATGACGTTACTAAAGGTGCAGTTCTTGCAAAAACCGGGGCTGAGGGTATTGTTACCGCGGCTTTACCGGGACGAGGTTTAGGTATTGCATTGAAGATAGCCGATGGTAGTACTCGCGCACGTTCCGTTGCCTTATTGGCGATTCTTGATCATCTAGGTATTTTATCTGATGAAGAAAAACAAAAGCTTGCGTCTCATATTGCTCCAACGATAGTAAACTCCAGGGGCCTTACCGTGGGAAAAATTCGCCCGGCTACTTCCTGGTTGTCTTAAGGCTTATAAGGGCAGGCTACAATTTTATTTTAAAGCCGTATTCTCTGGGACTACTTTGTTGTTTTTATTTTGATTTTGCCTCGGTGCGTAGACTGATTTTTTACTTTGCGAACGTTCATTAAGATCTTTGGCAACCGTTTCTGCATGCCGGGTTACATCATTAAGGGTACCCGGTTTCTTGCCTTCTACTTTTGATTTCCCATAGCCAATTATGTAGCAGTACCAGTCATCCTCTGGCAAACCTTCGGGCGTATCAATTTTGTCAATGCTGAGCACCTGGTATTTAACAATAATTGTTTCATTTTCTGGCATAGTTTAGTTTCTCATATTTCGTTGATAGCGCAGTATCTGGCCTTTAAAAGGTTTCGTTAAGTAACTTACATTTTCAGGTTCACCCTGGCTATGCGCATAACCTAGTTTTACCATTTTTTTACTGAAACGCGCGTGATTACCGCGTCCAGGATCCACAATAATAATGTCGCAGGTTGATTTTGCGTGTTGATGGATAAATTCTGAGAGTAACTCGACATGCTCACTTTCATATAAAAGGTCGCTGCCGATTATGACATCAAATTCACCCAGGCCACTGTCGGCATCTCCCCACCCGGTGCGAACAAAAGGAATTTTTCTGCCCTTGTTTAGCATGACGTTGTCTAATAAAAAACGTTCAACTTCCGGGTGATAATCTGTTGTCGTAATGTCTGCATTTCGTTGATTAAGCATCAGGCTTGTTAAAGCCATTCCACAGCCTACTTCCAGGATACGTTTGTCATTAATTTCATATTCAAACATAAAGTTTGCGAGCACTTTACTGGAATCCCAGATAACACCAAACAAAGGCCAGTTAGCAGAAGAAATTCCGAGGTTTGCGGCGACGTCATTTTCATCAGAAAATTGTTGTCTATCACGTAAGGTACATATGTGGACATCAGAGTTACCAAACTCAATAGTGCGGTAGCGGTAGCGAAGCGGTTTCATAAAATAATCTTCAGTTAATCGAAGACAAGTGAGGCAATAATATTATTAAGATTGACCTGTTCTCTTGATGCACTTGTTGCAGATGTATCACAGGAAGAATTCTGTGACTTGAGTTGAATACGCTCGATATACTTATTAGTGCATTGCGTAATTTCATCCTTCAGTTGTTCGAGCAATGTTGATATTTCGCCTGGTGTTCTTACCCATGTTTTAATAAACAGGCCTTCTTTTTCATTGATTGTGGCATTGCTTGTTGGGTGATTTAGTGCAAACAGGTTGTTTAAATCTTTACACCAGTCTAATGGTGCCTGGTGTGACAGTTCAAAGAAAATATCAATGTAGGGTTCTTTTCTAATAACAGGTGGGCGTGTCTCATCGACACCTTTTATATTAATATCACTAATACCTTGCATGGTTTTAACTCCGGCTCGTATTTTCTTTGATAAGACAAGGCTAAATAGATTGTCGGCTGGTACTTATCATTTAGTGCAGCCTGCTCATGTTTAGATGAAGAGGGCCTGGTAAGAGCTTTTAAAATGGTATTCGTGGCTTACCATGAGAGGGTTCTGTGAAGAAAGGCACCGATCAGAGCGAGTCGTGTTTATGAACTAAAGGCAGTGTAACAGGTTTTAAGTTGTCATATTGCGCTTATATTCTCTAATACAAGGCCAATATACGTCAAAAAGGCGTAATTAAGTGATTATTATCAGTATTTATCTAAATAAATGTCGATTTAGCTTGTAATACTTATTTACGGCCATATACTAGGGGCATGTGTAATATTGTTGAAATAACAGCAGCTATTACACAACATTACATTTCATCCTAGGTTCTTGTCAGTAGCATTCTGTATTACTCCTGTTAATTATCTCCGTAAGATTTGTAACACACTATTTATTTTTTATACTTTAATGAGGTAATTATTATTATGGCAACAGGAACTGTTAAATGGTTTAACGATGCTAAAGGTTTTGGTTTTATCACTCCGGACGATGGTAGTGCGGATGTTTTTGCACACTTTTCAGCTATCGCGAGCGATGGTTTTCGTTCACTTGCTGAAGGTCAGCAAGTAACGTTTGATACTGAGAGTGGTCCTAAAGGTCCACAGGCAGCAAATATTAAAGTTTAATCTTTAGTAAGTCTGTACTCTATAAAAACCCTGCGACATGTCGCGGGGTTTTTTTATTTTTAAAGCACGTAATACATGATGGTGAAGTAGTGTGTCGCGCTACCGGCTAATACAAACAGGTGCCATATGCCATGGAAGTGGTACTTTTTTAAATCTAAGATATAAAAAACAATACCTAATGTGTAGAACAGCCCGCCACCGAGTAACCAGAGAAAACCGGCCAGG
>JAOUOK010000088.1 GCA_029880425.1 Gammaproteobacteria bacterium | reverse complement strand
TTGTTGGTTCTATCACAACAGGTTGTGTCGGTTGCCATGCAGTATTCCGTAGCAAGCCCGGACAATCAGATCTACTGCGCTAATAAAAAAATTAATAAAAAAATCAAAAATAATATTTTTAGGAGTCATTACATGTCTATAAAAAGAAATATTAAAATAATTTTAACAACTCTTACTATTGGACTGCCGACAGTGTCCGCTCATGCCACGAATGGTGATCAGTTATTAGGGGTAACTGCGATCCAGTGGGGAATGGGTGGCGCAGTGGTTGCTGCACCACAGGATTCTGCAACCATATTTGTTAATCCCGCCGGTCTTTCCGAGCTTGGAATGGAAGAAGTTCGCTTCGATTTAAGCCCGGGTTTAATGAACCCTCCACGAGAAGCCAACGGGACTAAGAGTGATTCTAATTTATTCTTTTTACCCGCTGGCTCGGTTGCCTTTAAAAGCAATGACAAAATTTATTACGGAATTGGCCTCGCTGCACAGGCCGGGTTCGGCGTCGATTTTAATGATATTAAACCAGCACCAGGTAACCAGCACTTTGTTACCACCAAGGGCCTGTTTAAATTAGCCCCAAGTGTGGCTTACAAAGTAAATGATAAGCTGAGTTTTGGTGCATCGTTAAATATTGCTTATCAAAGCCTGGCACTGAATATGAGTACTCCCCTGGCCGCAATTAATTTTCCACAAAATCAACAATTTGGTTATGGCATCACACTAGGTACCATCTACCATATCAATGATAAATTACAGTTTGGTGCTTCCTGGGTCAGTAAAACAGATATTTCCGAACACCAATTCAATACCAGCGAAGGAAAATTTTCACTGGACCTGGATGTCGCACAACAATTAACCATGGGGCTAGCTTATAAACCTAATCAAGGTTTATTAATTGAGGCAGATGTAAAATGGATTAATTACAGCGATACCATGAATTCTGTAACAATTAACCGACCCGCTGCTTATGCCGGTAGTGTACCGCCAAAATTAAATTTTGGGTGGGATGACCAGGTTGTCTTCTCCGTCGGTGTACAAAAAACGGTGAGTCCAAAGACTGATATTCGCTTTGGTCTGAACTACGGAAAATCACCGATTGGAGCGGAAGATGTTGATAACAATATTGGTTCGTTAGCCATTCCAGAACTGCATTTCTCAGCAGGACTAACAAGGAAGCTAACGGATAAAGTCTCTGGTTCCTTATCCTATACCAAGGCCTTTGAAAATACAGTGACCTCAAACTCAGGCTCTGGTAATACGATAAGCATCGAACAAAATGTTGTTTATGTCCAAATTGCTTACCAATTTTAACTTACTTAATATATTCAAGGAGTAGTCAATGACTGTTGAAAAATATGTACGTCTTTTTGCAGGCATAATGGTGCTGTTAAGCGTAGCACTGAGTCACTATGTAGATCCATACTGGATAGGGCTGGCAATATTTGTTGGCCTTAACCTCGCGCAAAGCGGCTTAACAAATCTTTGTCCACTTGCTTCAGTACTCAGAAAAATGGGAGTGCCGCTAGGAGAAGCATGTAATTAAAAATATAAGGAGGCAGCACTTTAATTTATATAAATAAAAGTATACTGCCTCCTTTAACTATTTTCAGACTTAGTCACCAAAGACCTGGACATTCACTTTACGATTCCGAGGTCCGTCAAGTTCATATAACATCACCGACTGGTACTGTCCCAGGATTAACTCACCATCCACTAACGAGATCACTTCTGAACTCCCCAGTAACATCGCCGCAAGATGCGAATGTGCATTCTCAGGTTCATCAGCGGGACAGTCTCTTAATGCAATATCATTATGCAGGTACTTATCCGCAGGTGGGATCAACCGGGTTAAAAAAGATTTAACATCATCCACAAGACGCTCTTCATTCTCATTAATCACGATTGCCGTTGTCGTGTGTTGTGAAGTTACGGTAACAAAACCATTGTTAATACCCGATTGAAAAACTGCTTTTTTAATCCCATCCATAAGATCATGTAATGCAATACCATTCCCAGTCTCTAAATCAATAAATGATGAAATAACTTTCAAAATAGCTTTCCTAAAATTAATATTATAACTGAATATCGATATTCAGTTAACCGGTAACCTCGTCTGCCTTACCCAGCTTAATCGCATTATCAAGAACACTTTTCTCCATAAAAATAGTTTCTTTAGTCGTGATATTACACATTTCCCATTTATCACCCGCATCAGAAACAACCTCAAGCGTCATGCCGGAAAGTATGAATTTTTTACCCGTCATATTTTCCATTATATGTATTCCTGGTTTATTAATTTTTAAGTTTTACGCCTGCGGTAACAGCACATGAACGAGCAAAGGTATTAAAGGCCTTATTTCTTTCTGCTTTATCTTCAATCTTGCTTGTATTGCTCATAAATTTTCTAAAACCAATCATACTGGTACCTGAAACCCGTTTAATTAAATCTTCATCCACGGTAGCAGCCGCCAGTTTTGCCGCTTTAAACTTCAAAGAAAGTGAAATGCGTAAAAGTTTTTCATTATCTTTCACGCCCTTGGCAGCATAGGCAAAAAAATAATGACACATGTATAATTTTTTTATCTTAACAAAATTTAACAGCGTTTCAGGCACGTCTTTATTTTCATCTATCTTAGCTTTACCTGTTTCCGTTTCATCAGTTTTTGTTGCGCAGCCTTGAAGAGTTAAAGCCGATAGTATCAGTAATAAAATAATTATATTTTTCATTTTTATTCTTTAGTAATTACGTATTTTAAAATCTCAACCACCTGTTCCGGTGTCGTTGCCCAGGCCATGGCCGCGGCATCGACCTCTTTTAAAGGATGAATTATCTCTTCATCATGCAACGTGATGTAGGGTGTACCCAGTGCAGCACAATAACCGGCATCAAAGGCGGCATTCCATTGCTTGTACTTATCACCAAAACGCACCACCGCGATATCACAATTTTCAACCAGGGTTTTAATCCTGATCGCGTTAACCTTCGCAGATTTATGATCACGCCAGAAATTATTCTCTTCAGCACCAAGTAAATCACCCGCTGCATCACTGGCCTCGTGATCGGTAACTGCCGAGGTAAATGTCACCGCAAGGTTATGTACTGCACAACCATCTTTTATTTTTTGTCTCCAGTCAGTGTGTATTTCACCAGAGAGGTATACATTCCAAAGCATAGTTCTTTCCTGTTAATTATTAAATTAATACTAATCACATAATATAGGTAAAAAGTGATTCCGAATTTTTTCAGTTTACTTCCTGACGATAAGTAATATTCTGTAACTTACATTATGCATATTAATACGTCAGCAATCGCGTTTTAAATCAAAGACTATAGCTATCTGAAATACAATTTTTTATAAATTATCTATTACTTTCATCCTGCATCGGATTCTCGCAATCACACGACCAAAGTGTAGCTGATCAAATCCGGATTTTTTATACTTTTGTTTGGATGAGTAAGTATAGTTCATCAAATTTATCAACATAATAATGTGGTGTGGTCTGTCCCGGGCTGCTGATATTATCTTTATTTATTCCGTAGACCAGCCCCTTTCCTGTAAGTGCCTTGTACTTTTTAATCTTGCCTTCATATTTTGAGCTTGGCCTTTCTTTCTCTTCGAGCAGTTCGAGTGCCACTAAAATTTTATTTGCCTTAACAACAGAAATAGCCGCATTTTTTTGTTTCAGCAGATTTGTCATAGAGTCTGTTTTCATTGCATCCACTCAGTATATTTTTTAAATTAAGCGGCTTGTCCACTATTGCTAAATTTATTCTCTTGTATCTATACCTGGCTCTAAATTTAATCTTCCGTCTTCTTCCAGCACACCTATAGAGCTTCCATCCGGGTTAACAACAACGACCACAGGCTCCTGGAATAAAGGACGTCGAATATATTTAAGTATCCAGCCAAATCGCTCAATATGATGCAACTCTGCTAATTGTGCATTATTCAGAAAACCCTTAACGTCTTGCGGTATTGCTGAATCACCCTGTCTTTTTTCTTCATTCATGATTTTCATCCTTGATTGATTAAGTATCCTGCATCTTTTTATTTATATAATTAATGGTTGACACCCATTTTATATTTAATACTCCCGGCAACTCCATTCGCAAAATCTTCAATGTTTTCATATTCCATTTTTTCTGCAAACGCGACCAGGCTAGCAACAAGTGCTTTCATTTCAGCAATTTCTTCATGACTGCGGCCACAACCTTCGCAGTGTATTCCGTCTTCAGTGCAATTACCTGTACAGGGACTAAATTTCATATTTAACTCCTAAATGCATTTGTTAAGTTCAGTTAAACTCGCGCTCCCCAAAATCACTCATTAAAAGGATTATCGGAAATCAAATGATAAATCGAGGGCGCATAGGTCAAAATGGTACCCTGGTATATTCCCAGCTTTTTAAAAGCATCATAAAGTTGTGACTGAAGTGTTTCATCACCTGAATTATCTTTTAATGCTTCTAAAACTGAAAGAAAAGGCTCTATCGTCCCTTCTTCTGCATAGAGTTTTAACATATGAATAGCTTCTTCAATTTTCTCAGCTTCAGTAACACCTGTAAAATTTAACATGCTTATTTTTTATCCGTTTATTTGGAGGGGGCATCTTTTTCGATTATAAATCTATATTAGAAACTATTGTACTCTGCCATCATTTATTCGACACCATTTATTTCTGCCTTATATCTCGTGACACCCCTTATTATTTTGGCAGCCGGGCAAATATTTTTTGATATAAGCTGGCATTCTCGAAATCATTTACAAAAACGATTTTTTGCAGGCTACCCGCTCGCCATACACGCATAACTTTAATGCGTAGCAGGTACTCGTTAAAACCTGTCATGGCAGGTCGTGTTGTGGCAATGATGCCAAAACGATAAGGAAATGCCGGCTGCTCAGCCCGTCCAAATGCAAACGCCTCCCCCATACTTTCACTAAAGTGTAATCCCAGGTTTCCGGGCTTTTCGCCGGTAATAATCCCCAGTGCTGCATTTGCATAGATTATTTGAAAACCCAGATCCTGTACCAGGTTTATGGTCTGATGATGTAAATCCTGTTCACTCAGGTTATTAAATCTTGATGTCTGCATTTCTTTTTTTGCATTCATTGCGGGTGACATCGTTGTCATATTTCGTGGATTAGGGCCAGAACAACCAGCCAGTAGGTTTATTAATATAAAAGTAAGGAACAGGTTTCCTGTTGTTTTATAAATTTTCATATTAATTTATCTTACTCAACCAGTTTACCCGAAAGAAATAATGACTTGTTAAGAGCGGTAAAAAAGTTTTGATAAGGAACAGGATCTTCGAGTAACTTGTTATTAAATTCAGCGTTAGCTCTCACGGTCATTGTTCTGGCACTTTTAGGTTGAACTGAAATCGTTATTTTTAAGTTGCTATAATTTCCAATACCTTTCATTGCAAATTTCCTGGCGCTGACTGTTCCGGTACCAAGATCAGCCGATTCAATCAAAAAATCAAGATCCTGTAAAGTTGAGATGACGTTACGTAACACGGAACTTTTATCAGTTGTTTCATAGACCCTGGACTGTATGCTACGAAGTTTAAGTTGCTGAGCCGCATTGCCTAGTACCGCATCATCCGGGATCGCGGAACAACCTGTGAGAAAAAAAACTAACCCTGTAACCAGTGTAAATGCTTTTATTATCGTGTTATTCATAATTTATGTTCCTTAAGGAATATGGCTTTATCCAGTAAAGAGAAAAACGATTTATATAACTCAGGATTATCAAGCACCTCTGCCTGTATGCGAAAAGGTTGTCGTAAAAAACGATGAAAAGTAATGCGTACCTCAAACTCGTTACGCCTGCCCGTGTATGCAGGCGTGATAACAAACATCGCAGTAATCGTCTGATCTTTTTCATAACTGGCGGGCTGATTTCCTGACAGGATCGCCATTAAATTCAGAATATTAATCGTGAGTTCCTGAGCAGGTGCTTCTGCCTTGCGATTTTTAGCTCCCCTTGCAAAACCAAGTAATTGATCCCGCTTATCAATATTGAATCCCATATCCTGCAACACAGCAATACACGCCATATATAGTTTATTTTCATCTGCTGA
Source organism: Gammaproteobacteria bacterium (assembly GCA_029880425.1). Taxonomy (GTDB): domain Bacteria; phylum Pseudomonadota; class Gammaproteobacteria; order UBA6429; family Thiohalophilaceae; genus JAGLTQ01. Next base: position 935 of record JAOUOK010000088.1, on the reverse strand, counting down.
TGTAATACGTTTTATTTGAATACGGCGCAGTTTTTCGGCATTAGCCGATGGTAACAACAATTTTTCAAACGGGTTTACAATGACCTCTTCTTTAGCTTCTATATTTGTTTCTGCGTTAAGCGAAACACTATAAAAACTCACCAGCAGCATCAACATAAACCCCGTTTTAACATGCCAGTATTTCATTTAAAAACCCTTAAAACCGGGTTGCGTGATACGAGAAGTCCCTCACCTTACCCATTGAATTAAACTTAATAATTACGGTCAGCGTTCGTTGTGTAGTGGAGCGCGCACCGGAACCACCACCGATACCGCCCAGGCCACCACCATCACCGCCAAGTACCAGCACCCCAATATTACCGCGACTTTCTGAATAGGCTGATTCCGTTGAAATTTTGTCATAAACCCAGACTTCACGTCGTTTATCGTCAGTCGTCACAATGTTAGGCGAGCCTAGAACACGGATCACATCAGAACCCGACATACCCGTACGAATTTCTTTTTGCACTTTACCAACAGTCAGGCGATCTCCCTGGCTATCGGTAACATCTTTGCGGTGATCGCTTGCAGCCATACAGGCGCTAATCAATAAAGAAATAAGAGTGAGATAGAATAACTTAAACATGGAGTACTCCTTGCAGTTATTTTATTAAAGAGATAAATATCTTCCGATATATGTTAATTATAGATCCAACTATGCTGATTTTATATGGTGCATATCAGTGAAAAAAACAAGCTGTTTTATTTAAAAAGAGTCTAAGTATTTTGCTGTGAAGTCAGTAAAAAGGCACGGCTCTATTTTGATTGATAATTATTTATATTCAATTATCTTGCCGGTAATAAGCTATTGAAAAACAGCCGGTGAAGTTTTCAGCTACAGAAATGAGTTAGCCCGCTTCATTCATTACTAAATTATAATCCTGGTACTTGCATAT
>JAOUOK010000087.1 GCA_029880425.1 Gammaproteobacteria bacterium | reverse complement strand
CTTCTTTACTTTCCAGGCCAATTTCCCCTCCCATTTGCTCTATAATTTTCTTGGTGATAACCAACCCAATTCCTGTTCCTTCAATACCAGAATATTCAGCACCAAGGCGATTAAATGCCTTAAACAAATCTTTTTGCTGTTCCGAAGATAAACCATTACCCGTATCAGTCACACTTAAATTAAAAGCATGTTGATTTACCTGGTTACACTTTAGTGTAATTTCACCATTTTCATTGTTATACTTAACTGCATTACTGAGTAAATTTAAAACAACCTGTTTAAAACGTGTCTCATCTACCCATGCAATTAATTCTTGTTTATTTAGTTCTTTTAACTCTATTTTCTTATCATTTTTTATCAGTGTAATTGCTATCCCCCGCTTTTCTGCCAAAGGAGTAATTAACTGAAGTGATTCAGAAACTATCTTAGTTAAATTAACTTTACTTACTGTAAGATCAATATGACCTGATTCAATTTTAGCTAAGTCTAATACATCATCAATAAGGTTCATTAGATGCTTAGCAGCATACATGATTTCATTTACATTTTTGCTCTGTGCACTTGACAATGGCTGTGTGTTTTTCATGTTTAGAAGTTGACTAAACCCTAAAATAGCGTTCATTGGTGTGCGTAATTCATGACTCATGCTTGAGAGAAATTGTGACTTCGCCATGTTTGCATTTTCAGCATCTTCTTTTGCAGTTAATAGTGCACGTTGATCTTTTTCACGCTCAATAGCAATTGCGGCAAATTGAGCAAGTTCTCTCATTAATCTTTGATCCCGCTCACTCGGTGCACGCATCTCATGGTAGTAAATAGCAAATGTACCGAGCACTTTCCCGTTTGATGACTTAAATGGTTGTGACCAGCATGCCCCTAACTCAGCTTTTTGTGCCAGCCCACGAAAATTCACCCAGTTAGGATGTTGTTTAATATCAACCGCAAAGACAGGTTCGCCAGTAAAGGCAGCTTCTCCACATGAACCCATACCGATACCAATTTCAATACCATCAATCGCTTTGTTATAAAAATCGGGTAAATGAGGAGCAACACCATTAACCAGATAATGTCCTGTTTCATCTATCAACAGTATTGAACTAATTGATCCTGGTAAGATTGTTTCAGTATGTAAAATTATTGATTCCAGGATTTTTGTTATTGGTTCTCCACGGGCAATTTTTTTAAGGATAGTATTGTTACCTTTCTGTCTTATACCCGCTTCTTTTAACACTGTTATATCTTGCACAACACATAACATGTGTTGCGCAACACCTTCACGGTTTCTCACTACATCACCACGTTCATGTATCCAGCGCACTTCTCCGTTTGGCCATATTACCCGATGCTCAATATCATAATCCTCACTTTTCTCGACACACTTGTTGAGAGCATCGATAACTTCCCCCCTGTCATCAGGGTGAATCGCAGAGATGAAGTTATCATAAGAACTTTCTACATCTTCTTCACTGTATCCAAATAGTGGCCAGATCCGTTCAGACCAAAACAGTTCGCCTGTATTAATATCCCAGTCCCATGAACCTATATTTGCAAACTCCTGACTTCTTTTCAGGCGATGTTCATTTACCCTAAGTTTGGTTACATCTGTTCGAACAGCCACATATTTGTAAGGTATCCCTTTATCATCAATGAATGGAACAATTGTTGAATCAGTCCAGTACTCGGTTCCATTCTTATTTTTATTGCAAATCTCCCCATGCCATATCTGTCCGCTTGATATGGTTTTCCACATTTCTTTATAAAATTCCAGGTTATGAAAATTTGATTTTAATAGCCGATGATTCTCACCAATTAATTCTTCACCTGTGTACCCGCTTATATCACATAATTTATCATTGACATGAATAATCTGGCCAGTCACGTCTGTAGCACTTACAATTGCATGTTCATTTAAGGCAGAAAGTTGATGCTTGCTTTCCTGTACAATGTTTTTCAAGTCACAGTTAAGTTTTTTGTTTTTCCTGGCTCGCTTAGCCGTTGTGTTGATCGTTGCAACCAACTTATTAGCATGTATGGGTTTTGTTAAAAAGTCATCGGCTCCCAGCGCCATAGCTTCGAGTTGATTATTTATATCTTTCTCAGCCGATAAAAAAATAATGGGAATAAGTGCCCAACGGTCATCTTGTCTTATCATGCGCACCAGCTCATCACCGGAACATTCTGGCATATACATATCCACAACAATGATATCAGGTTTAAAATCATCGATAAGGCTAAAAGCTTTCAATGGTTCTATAACTGCTTCAACAATTATTTCTTCCTCGGTTAAAATAGTTTTATAGCACTCCAGCAATGCTTTATCATCATCGACGATCATTACCCGGTAAGGTAAATGTTCCATATCTGAATCAAGTCCAATTGCTGACTGAATAATTTTATTTATGTCCACTGGATAATTAAAATAGCGATCTACCCCGACCCTGGCTGCTGCCAGCCTCGCTTCGACTGTTAATGAATCACCTATATATATTACCGGGGCGCAGTCCTTTATTTTACTTTTCAAATATGAAACAACTTCTAAACCATTATTGTCTTCTTCAACAAATTCATTATCGACCAGGATAGCCACTGGATTTTTATTTTTATACGCGATTTCAAGTGAATTAATCTCGTGAAAACATTGGCAATGAAATATATTTTTTTCCAGGTTATATTTTAATTCTGCAGAAAATAATTCATTCCCTAGTAATGTATAAACAACACTACCTTTTTTTAATGTTTTATTTTTAATCTTGTTTCTTTCACCAGCAGCAGATAGCAAATATTCTTCTGCTGTTTTTTTTAATTGATATAAGTTATTTCCTGCTTTATCAGTAACACTCTCAACTTCGTTTTCGAAATCATCCTGCTCAAGAAACAACATTATTTCCAGGTCGAATTTTCGTGCCTCGACACTTACTTCTTCTGCACCATATAACCCTGCAACATCAGCTAACGCTACCAGGTGCTCATGTAATCTTTTTAAAATAGTTTTATTTCTTCTGTTGTTACTTAAAACCCCAAAAAGATTTTCAATATCAACCATCATCCCAGGGAGATTTTTAATAAAATCATCTTGTAGTAATTCAAGTTTTTTTTCTGACTGTGCTTGTTCTGTCATATCCATTATTTATTCTCTAGCATCCAGTTAGATCATTTAAATACAACTTAAGCTGTATTAGCTCTTATAACCTCACGAATGAGGTTTTCCAGCACATTAAAAGGCAGCGGCTTCCTTAAAGTAATAATATCACCAGGTAAACCTCCACGATTTTTTATTTCGTCATCAGTCAGTGCACTGACAACAATAAGTTTGGAATGTTGCAGTTCAGGATTATCATTAATGGCTTTAAGCATCTCAAATCCATTCATATTTGGCATCATTAAATCTGAAATAATGATATCCGGTAATATTCGTCCTATATTCATCAAGCCTGCGTAGCCATCCTTATATATATGTACATCCATTTTAATATCTGAAATCGCAAACTGTTGCTGATATAACATTATTTCCTGTTCATTGTCTTCAACAACAACAATGGATATTGGCTGTTGCCTGTTTTGTTTATCATCTTTTTCACGTCGAATGCTTTCCTGTTGCTTCTCAAGCAACGCCTCAACTGAACTTTTCACAATACGGCGATGACCACCCGCTGTGGTCCATGCTTTTAATAATCCTTCATTGGTCCATAACTGGATTGTGCTCACAGCAACATCAAGTAATTGAGCTGCTTCACTGGTAGAAAAATAATCCTTGGTTTTAAGACGCATGTTTAACCTGTAAAATTATAAATAAGTATTATTTTCAGGAAGATAATGAAATCATCATCATTTTCATCATTATCGGTAATTTCTAATGAGAACTTTAGTAAAAGTTTTATGAAATAAAGCAACTAGGAATTTAAGAAATGAGAAATTAACATTTATTTACATTCACGCAAAAACAGGAGTCTCAGGAGTTTGGGAAATCAGAAAATGTACAACCAGGGAGGAAAAAGAGTCTAATAAAAACTAAAATAAACGCCCATCATCCTTTTAGCTTTTCATCAACAGCAATCAATAACCTGTTTATATCAATGGGTTTAGTGATGTAATCAACAAAACCGGCTTGAAAACCCCTTTCAATATCGTTCGGCATCGCGTTCGCACTTATTGCAATTACTGGAATATCAAGCGTTTCTTCTTTTTCTTTTAATAATTTCAAGACTTCAAAACCATTCATTCCGGGCAAATTAATATCCAGTAAGATAAGGTTAGGTTTTTTCTCAAGTGCTATTTCAAGGCCCAATAATGGTTCATGCGCACTCCACATATGCAGGTTGGGTAAACGACTCAGTAACTGGGTGACCAGGCGCAGGTTGGCAGGATTATCTTCAATATAAAGCACTGTACGTGTATTTTTTAGTTCAACTTCGACCATCGCGGTTGATAGCGATTGTTCTGCATCTGCTTCATATCCCAGGCCAACTGGTAATTCAAACCAAAAAGTACTGCCTCTTCCTGGTTCACTTTCTAGACTAATTTGCCCGCCCATAAGCTCAACAACATGTTGTGTAATAACCAGGCCAATACCCGTTCCCTCTATACTTGTATTTTCCTTACCCAGGCGATTAAATGCTGTAAATAATTCTTCTTGCTGTTCCTGTGTTAGTCCTTCACCCGTGTCCGTAATACTGACACGGACCATATTGTTATTATTTGACAGGTCACAGCGGATAGTGATCTTTCCATTTTCAGAATTATATTTAACTGCGTTACTTAACAAATTCAGAATAACCTGCTTAGTTCGTGTCGTATCAGCACGTACAATCAGCGAGCCATCTATCAGGTCATCTAAACTGACTTCATTATTCCCCAGGAATGTTTCAATCTCGATACCCCGTTTTTGAGCCATAGGTAAAATCAACTGGTAAGATTCCATCAGCATATTACCTAATACAACATCTTCGATAGAGAGATCAATCCGGCCGGCTTCAATCTTGGCAAGATCCAGTACTTCGTTAATCAACTTCAATAAATGGTCACTGGCTTTCATAATCTCAGTAACATTTTCCTGTTGAGATTCACTAAGTGGGCGTTCAATTTCCATGCTGAGTAACTGGCCAAAGCCCATAATAGCATTCATCGGTGTACGTAGTTCATGACTCATACTGGAAAGAAACATCGACTTGGCTCGATTCGCCGTTTCTGCCTCTTCACGTGCCGTAATTAGTGCTTGTTCAGCGGCTTTTCTATTTGTAACGTCCTGAACAACTCCAAGCATACGCAAAGGTTTTCCCCTTATACTTCGGACAACATCACCTCTTTCATGTAGCCAGTGAACACTGCCATCAGGCCATACAACACGATGTTCAATTTCATAATCATCACCATGTTCCACGCAGCGATTCACGGCATGACTCACCCTTTCTCTGTCCTCCTGATGAATTGCCCCCATAAAATTTTCATAGGTTGTATCAGTCACGCTTTTTTCATAACCAAATAATGGCCAGATTTGATCTGACCAGAATAATTCATCTGTTTGGATATTCCAGTCCCATGTCCCAATATTGGCAAACTCCTGGCTACGTTCCAGGCGCTCTTCACTTTCCAGTAACAAGGTAACATCGGTACGTGCAGAAACGTATTTATAAGGCTTTCCTTTCGCATCTAAAAAAGGAACGATGGTTGACTCCACCCAGTATTCCCTACGATCTTTAGTTAAGTTACATATGGTACCGTGCCAAACTTCACCACTGGATATCTTTTCCCACATCTCCTTGTAAAACGAATCTGGGTGTCGCTCTGATTTTAATATGCGATGATTTTGTCCAATCAATTCTTCATGACTGTAACCACTAATTTCAATAAACTTATTGTTGACCCTGATAATGCGTCCGCTGACATCGGACTCACTTACAATATCATGCTGGTTAGATGTAATGAGCTGGAACTCACTTTCACGCAATGCTTGAGCAAGATCGTTATTAATTCTGCGGTTCCAACGTGAGCGTTTTGCTTTAGCTGTCACTGCAGATATTAAATTCCTGGCAGTAATTGGCTTGGTCATAAAACTTTCACCACCAAGATTCATTGCATCTAACTGAATATCTATGTCAGTTTCGCTGGAAAGGAACATGATTGGTATCACTACCCATTTATCATCCTGCCGAATAACCTGGGCAAGCTCAGGCCCTGAACATTCAGGCATGTATACATCCAGCACAATAACATCAGGATTAAATTCATTAATTATTTCAAGACAGGCAAACGGGTTGGATAATGTTTTTACTTCCAGTCCAGCACCACTGAGTACTGTTTCATAATAAGTCAGTAAACTTTGGTCATCATCGACAAATAATACACGGTAAGGATTTGTAGTTGCACGCTGAGTCAGCCCATCTAAGGCCAGTGAAAGCTGTTTGACATTAAGAGGCTTTGAAAAATACCGTTGGGCACCTGCTTTTGCAGCTGCCAGACGGGCTTCCATGTCATCACGACTGGAAATAAAAATTATTGGAGGACAATCTTTAAATTGACCTCTCAGCTGAAAAATCTTATTAACACCGGCAATATCACCATCTTCAAAAATGATATCCATAATAATGGCCGCAGGTATTTCTGTTCTGAATGCTTCAATAAAGTTATCTAATTCTAAAAAATGTTTTACCTCAAAACCCGAATCTTCTAACTCCTTAATAATCTCTCTGGCAACGAGTTCATCATCTTCGGCCAGGAAAATTAAGTTATTTTTTCTGTTCTCTTTGTTTTCACTTGCAATTGGTTCAAGGTAAGGTATTTTTGAGGGCTGCCAACTATCAGAAGTTTTTTTTAATTTTAAAATCAGCCTGCTTACAACTGATTTATAATCAGGTGTTAAGACTGATTTTTTATCGATAAGAAGTTTTAGTGCTTGCTCCAGTTCACGTGCTGAAACACTCACGGAAATAGCTCCGAAGGTTCCACCTGAACCCACCAGTGTGTGTGCCATCCTGTGGCAATCAAAAATTATCGATTCATCTATATCACTTAGACTGACAGAATTCCATAGTTGTTCGATATTCTCAACTTTTC
>JAOUOK010000086.1 GCA_029880425.1 Gammaproteobacteria bacterium | reverse complement strand
ACACCAGCCTTATGGCCTGCAACACGGGGAAGTCCCCGCTTTTGTGCCCAACGGCCGTTGCCATCCATAATAATGGCAACATGCCTGGGTGTATCAGCTACAGCAGGTATTGAGTTAGCAGGTAACTCATTATTTTGTTCAGCATCAGTCATTAAAAATCATGTCATAGTATAAAAAGAATTTTGAAAATTTAGCGGGTTAAATTTCCATTAAATCCTTTTCTTTAACAACTAAAGCTTCATCAACTTGTTTAACATATTTGTCGGTAATCTTTTGAATTTCATCCTGAGCCTGGCGTTCTTCATCTTCAGTGATTTCTTTCTCTTTCAGTAAAGATTTAATATCACTTAATACATCACGGCGAATATTACGGATAGCAACTTTTGCACCCTCACCTTCAGCACGAACAAGTTTAATCATGTCCTTACGACGTTCTTCTGTTAAAGGTGGTAACGGGATACGAATAAGCTCACCAGTTGTTGCCGGGTTTAACCCCATATCAGAGTTCATTATGGCTTTCTCAATGGCCTGTACCATTGGCTTTTCCCACGGGGAAACACTTAACGTACGTGAGTCCAGTACAGAAATATTTGCAACCTGGCTTAAAGGTACTTCTGAACCATAATACTCAACTGTAATATGATCTAACAAACTGGTATGCGCACGACCAGTACGTAACTTTGTCAGGTCATTTTTTAATGAGGCTACACTTTTTCCCATCCGGGTTGCTGCATCTTCTTTTAATTCATCAATCATTTTGGCTTACCGTTTTTCTGTTTTATTTTTTATTGATTTTTATTGGCGACTATATTTAATTACTGCTCAATTTTTTCTCAACTAAATCTTTCTTTCTACTAGATTTTCCTTTCAACAATAGTGCCTTCATTTTCACCCTGCACAACTCTCATCAATGCACCTTCACTACCCATATTGTAAACAATTACAGGTATATTATTATCACGACATAATACAATTGCGGTGGTATCCATCACACCTAATTTTTCTTCAATTACCTGGTCATATTCAAGAAAATCATATTTTTCTGCCGTAGGGTCTTTTTTAGGATCAGCTGAATATACACCATCTACATTCGTACCTTTTATGACTACATCACAGTTTACTTCGATACCGCGTAAGCTCGCTGCTGTATCTGTTGTAAAAAATGGATTTCCCGTCCCTGCGGCAAAGATCACAACACGTCCTTTTTCCAAATGACGCACTGCACGACGACGGATATAATCTTCAGCAACATTATGGATAGGTAATGCAGACATAACACGAACTTTCATGTCATGACGTTCAAGCCCATCCTGTAACGCCAGGGCATTAATAACTGTTGCCAGCATACCCATGTGATCAGCAGATACCCTTTCCATCCCACTTGCAGATAAACTTACACCACGAAAAATATTTCCGCCACCAATGACCATGGCCACCTGGATGCCATTATCAACCAGTTCTTTAACTTCAACTGCAACACGGTCAATAATCGAGGGATCAATACCAAATTCCTTGTCCCCCATTAAAGCTTCACCACTGAGTTTAAGTAAAATACGTTGATAACGAAATTTGCTGGCCATATTTTTTCCCGTGAGATGTTTTTATTTTTTACATTAAAAAATGGCCTCTAGTAGAGGCCATTTAAATATTACTTGATTTGTGCCATTACTTCATCGGCAAAGTTTTCTTCTTTCTTCTCGATGCCTTCACCGACTTCGAAACGAACAAAACGTTTTACCGTGGCATTATTTGCCTTGAGTAACTGCTCAATAGTTTGATCAGGGTCTTTAACAAAAGGCTGACCAAGTAAAGTCACTTCCTTAAGGAATTTTTTGATTCGACCTTCAACCATCTTTTCGATGATCTCAGCTGGCTTGCCACTTTCAGCCGCCTGGGCAGAGAAAATTTCACGTTCTTTATCCAGGGCTTCCTGTGGTACGTCTGATTCAGCTACACAGATAGGTCGACTTGCAGCAATATGCATAGCAATATCTTTACCTAAAGCAGCATCACCACCATCAAGCTCAACCATAACACCGATACGTTCACCATGCTGGTATGTACCGATCACATCTGCATTTTCAATAATTTCGAAACGACGGACACCTAAGTTTTCACCAATTTTAGCAATCAGTTCTTTACGACGATCTTCTACAGAAGTGCCACTTGCTAATGGTAAATTTAATAACGTATCCAGATCAGCAGGTTTGTTTGATAATACGCAATCTGCAACTGCATCGACAAAACCGATGAAATCATCACCTTTAGTTACAAAGTCAGTTTCACTGTTAACTTCAACAATGATTGCATTTTTATTATCATCACTTGCTTTAATTTTAGCTAAACCTTCAGCAGCAACACGTCCTGCTTTTTTATCGGCTTTAGCCATACCTGCTTTACGCATTGTTTCAATTGCGGCTTCAATATCACCATCGGTTTCAGTCAGGAATTTTTTACATTCCATCATGCCGGCGCCAGTACGTTCGCGTAGTTCTTTAACTAATGCTGCAGTAATTGCCATGTCATTATCCTCTTAAAATCTTTACTTACATATAAACCAAATTAATAAAAATCTGCTTCTAAAATATCAGAAAAAGGGGGCGCCATAAAAACAGCGGCCCCCTTCCTGCTTCAGACTAACCAGCGTTTATTCGGCTGCGTCGTCTGCTTTTTTAGCAGTTTTCTTTTTCGCTGTTTTTTTCTTTGATGTTTTTTTCTTAGCTACTTTTGGAGCGGCATCATCGTCAGAAGAATCGGCTTTTACAGCAGTTTTCTTCTTAGCGGCTTTTTTCTTAGCTGTTTTTTTCTTAGCAGCTTTAACTACGCCGTCATCATCAGTTTCAACGAAATCATCTTTATCGCCTGCAGCAGGTTTAGGCATTGATTCACGACCCGTGATAATGGCATCAGCCATACCTTTTACATACAGGCTTACTGCACGTATTGCATCGTCATTACCAGGAATAACATAGTCGATATTATCCGGGCTGTTGTTACTATCAACAACACCAATAACAGGGATACCAAGTTTAACCGCTTCTTTAACAGCAATGTCTTCATGGCCTACATCAACAACAAATAAAGCATCAGGGATGCCTTTCATATCTTTAATACCACCAAAACTACGATCCAGTTTTTCCATTTCACGAGTCATGGTTAAAATTTCTTTCTTATTACGGCCTTCGATACCTTTTTCCATCATCGCTTCGAGTTCTTTTAAACGACGAATAGATTGTCTAACTGTTTTAAAGTTAGTCAACATACCACCTAACCATCGATGGTTAACATATGGCATGCCACAACGTTCTGCTTCTTCACGAATGATTTTACCTGCAGCACGCTTAGTGCCAACAAACAGGACATTGCCGCGGTTTGCAGCTAATGAACCAATAAAGTTAACCGCATCTTTATATAAAGGCAGAGTTTTTTCTAAATTGATGATATGGATTTTGTTACGATCACCAAAAATGTAGTTACGCATTTTTGGATTCCAGAAACGGGTTTGGTGGCCAAAGTGTACACCGGCCTCCAGCATTTCACGCATGCTGACTTCGCTCATATTACTTCTCCTGACCTTTTCAAGGTCTTGTTAGGGTTACGCCTCCACACACCCCATTTAATCAACCAATTTCCTGATAACTACTTCTCAGGAGAATCAGCACCCAGACAAATGTGACGGTGTGTGTGTGTCGTTAAATTCAGCCTGTTTGTAGGGTTATTCACCCCGCAAATCCAGACAATTAAAAGTTTGCCTAATTGGCGCGCGCTTTATACCATACTTGGCTTGGAGCAACAATCAAGAACGCTCAAACTCTTGAATATATGCCAATTTTTTTAATATTGCCTATTTTTTAGGCACTTTTTCACCAATTATTGATTAAAGAACAAAGGAATTACAAAATTATGCCAGTTTCCATCAAAACGGCTGAACAGATAGAAAAAATGCGGATTGCTGGACGCCTTGCGGCCGAAGTGCTGGAAATGATTGAACCACACATAAAAGTGGGCATCACGACAAACGAGCTGGACCAGATTTGTCATGATTATATCGTCAATGAACAAAACGCCATTCCCGCACCACTTAATTACCACGGCTTCCCAAAGTCGATATGTACCTCGGTGAACCAGGTCATATGTCATGGTATTCCCAATGAGAAACGTCTTAAAAATGGCGATATGATCAATGTTGATATCACTGTAATTAAAGATGGCTTCCATGGCGACACCAGCAAAATGTTTTTTGTCGGTGATGCCTCTATCCAGGCTAAACGCGTGGCAAAAATCAGTTATGAATGCCTGAGTAAAGGTATTGATATGGTCAAGCCAGGCGCTCAACTTGGTGATATTGGGGCTGTTATCCAGCAACATGCTGAGTCAAATAATTATTCTGTTGTTCAGGAGTATTGTGGCCATGGCATTGGAGAAAACTTTCACGAAGATCCCCAGGTATTACATTATGGCCAAGCAGGTACTGGCATTACGCTTGAGCCAGGTATGATATTTACCATTGAACCCATGATTAATGTTGGTAAACGTAATGTGAAACTTATGAAAGATGGCTGGACAGTTGTTACCAAAGATCGCAGTCTCTCGGCACAATGGGAGCATACCATCCTGGTTACCGAAACTGGCCATGAAATCCTGACGTTAAGAAAAGAAGAAACTATTTCATAGCTAAAGCCACTCCTTACAATAACTATTGGAATAGTTTAAATGATTGATGCAGAACTGTTTAACCAGGAATTGTTTGAGACTGAATTACAGCAACAAGATTATCCCTTAACGCTATTTAAAAAATACCTGAAAAACTCCACAGAGGTTCTTAACGCGCGATTTAAAGCTGGCCGAGCCGCAACCGAGTTAGTCCATGCCCGTTCCATAGTAGTTGATAAACTCTTGGTTAAAGCATGGTTACAGTACTTTCCTGAAAATGCTGATGATATTGCCCTGCTTGCCGTGGGTGGCTATGGACGTGGTGAACTCCATCCGGCTTCAGATGTTGATGTCCAGATATTGTTGAACGATGATGTTCATCATTACGATGATACTCTTTCCCAGTTTATTACCTTTCTCTGGGATATCGGGCTGGAAATTGGCCACAGTGTTCGGAGCCTGTCTGAATGTGTCACGGAAGCCACAACTGACATAACTGTTGCCACAAATTTACAGGAAGCTCGTTTATTATTTGGACCGGGAGCTTTATTTGAAAAGCAACGTGAACTTTGTGCAGCAGATAAAATATGGCCGAGTAAAGACTTCTTCCAGGCAAAACTGGATGAACAAATTGCCCGTCATGCAAAATTTGATGATACCGGGTATAACCTTGAACCCAATATAAAAGAAAGTCCCGGTGGTTTACGTGATATCCAGGTCATTGGCTGGGTTGCCAAACGTCACTTTGGTGCAGACACATTAGAAGAACTGGTAAAGGAGCAGTTTCTTACTGAGCAGGAATATAAATCCTTACATGAAGGTCAGGCTTTTATCTGGAAGGTTCGCTATGGCTTACATGTTATAACAGGCCGACGTGAAGACCGTTTATTATTTGATCACCAGCGTGTTTTAGCTAAACAATTTGGCTACCGTGATGATCGTCATCACCTTGCGGTAGAGTACTTCATGAAACAGTACTACCGCACGGTTATGGAGCTTAGCCGCCTCAATGAAATGTTATTACAACTTTTCAAGGAAGAAATTCTGTTTGCAGATGATTCAAGTGAACCGGTAAAAATTAACAGTCGCTTTCAATCACGTAAAGGTTTTATTGAAGTCGTTCATGATGGCATATTCAAACGCTATCCTTTTGCCCTGTTAGAAATTTTTCTTCTTTTAGAACAACAACCTGAACTTCAAGGTGTACGCGCAAATACTATCCGCTTAATCCGTGATCATCGTTACCTGATTAATGAACAATTCAGAAGCGACCTGCGCTGTAAATCATTATTCATGGAAATCATGCGCCAGACAGAAGGCGTAACACATGAACTTCGCCGCATGAATCTCTATGGTGTACTTGCCGCTTATTTACCGGTCTTTGAAAAAATTGTCGGGCAAATGCAACATGACTTGTTTCATGTATATACCGTTGATGAACACACCCTAACTGTAATTCGCAACTTACGTCGTTACACGGTTCATAAACATTATGAAGAATTTCCGCTTTGTAGTTACATTATGAATAATGTCCCTAAACAGGAAATTGTATTACTTGCAGGTTTATTCCATGATATCGCCAAGGGACGTGGTGGTGATCATGCTATTCTCGGAGCCGAAGATGCATTGGAGTTCTGCAAAAATCATGGTTTAAGTAGTTTTGATAGTAACCTCGTAGCATGGCTTGTGCGTAACCACCTGGTTATGTCGTCAACGGCTCAACGTAAAGATATATCTGATCCGGATGTGGTGCATGAATTTGCGCAGCAAATGGGTGATAAAATGCATCTTGATTATTTATTCCTGCTAACAGTTTCAGATATCCGGGCCACCAGCTCCTCTGTCTGGAATTCATGGAAAGGAACATTATTGCGGGAACTCTATTCGGCAACAGAATCCGCTTTCAGACGTGGACTTGAAAATCCTGTCATGCAATCGGAAAGAATAAAAGATTATCAAAGACAGGCTCGAGAATACCTGGTTGCTAAAAAGGTTACAGAAAAAGAAATTGATATCCTGTGGGATAACTTTGGTGATGAATACTTTATCCGTTACACGCCAAGAGAAATCATCTGGCATACAGACAGCCTGTTAAAACAGAAAAATAAAACCGAACCCCTTATACTATTACGTGAAAGGCCACAGGGTGATGGCACCGAAATATTTATTCATAGCAAGTACAATAGTAACCTGTTTACAATCATTACCTCGATCATTGAGCAAATGAATTTAACCGTTGTAGATGCCCGTATCTTTGCCTCAAAAGACAATTACACGCTGGATACTTTTCTTGTGCTCGAGGCCGATGGTTCGCAATTCATTGATAAAATTCGTATGCAGGAGTTAAAAGAAAAATTAAACCATTACATCACTGAACCAAAGGCAACAACACCAGGAATTAC
>JAOUOK010000085.1 GCA_029880425.1 Gammaproteobacteria bacterium | reverse complement strand
AACGGTATCCAGTTACAATCAGGTGTACCCTGTAACCTGTTATCGGTTGTTGAAAGACTACGTGAACTGAAGATAGATGTATTACGTATCTCACCACAGGATGAAAACATGGATGTCATTATTAATGCTTTTAGAGCGAGCATTGATAATAACAGTACTCAAGAAACTGAATTACCCATGCCTGAAGGTGGCTGGTGTAATGGATACTGGTACGGCCAGCCTGGTCTAGACTGGAAATCGGTGACCGGAGAATAATTAGATTAAATGGGTTTAATGTTTCATAAACAAACGTTCACCGAGGTGATGAAAACGTTTACTTAAGTCAAGACGGTCAACCAGCGGGGCAATCTTTGCCGCCAGGGTTTGGCCTAAAATTTGTTGTAAATAAACATTGGTATCAAAGTCCATCGCATCAATTAAATTCTTAATATACAAACCGTCCTCGGTATTTCCTTCCAGGCTTAAGTGACGCGAAAAGAACAGGCTATCGGGATCTTCATTCCCGGTTGCCAGTAACAGGAATGTTTTTAAATCACCCTGGATATGCACATCTGCCACGTCTTTTGATTGTGCATCATCAACTAAACGGTGATTACGAATAACAAACTTCCAGCAATTTTTCGTATCCGTAATACTTAACTGTAAGCGCTTACCTTCCATATAATCGAGTCGGGAAGTAATCGCCTGCCCCTGCATAAAATGTCCCCCGACCCTGCTGATTAACCGGGTATGAACTTTGTCAGGAATAAAACGAAGAAAGTGGCTTAAAGGCTTGAGAACAAGTGACATGAAAATTCTCTTAAATATGTAAATAAAAATTCAATATAAAGTAAGCTCCTTGCGAATTACATGATCTGGATCAATTTTTAAATTGGGAAGCAAAATGAGGTTTCACAAAATATGATCTCAAATCACCACCTTTTTCGGTCCTGGTTAAGACATTTAATGAATCTCATCAAGTTAATTTTCACCAGCCATTCTCTGTTTACCAATTCACCGGTAAACTTGCCGTATGGCTGGCCGCATTCCCCAACAATTCATTGATGACCTGTTAAACCGCGTCGATATCGTCGAGGTGGTTGACTCACGCGTGCCGTTAAAGAAAAAGGGCAAGGAATACATGGCCTGTTGCCCGTTTCACTCGGAAAAAACACCCTCTTTTACCGTTAGCCAGAATAAGCAGTTCTACCATTGCTTTGGTTGTAAGGCCAATGGCTCGGCCATCGGTTTTTTAATGGAATACGAACACCTGAGTTTTCCCGAAGCCATTGAAGAACTTGCCCGTACGCAAGGCATCGAGGTGCCTTACGAAGGTGGTCAGCGTCCCGATCCGGCAATTAAAAAAGCTCAGACTGATCTCTATGAACTGATGCAGGAAGTGGATAAATATTTTCAACAACAACTACGTCAGCATCCCCAGGCAAAAAGTGCAGTAAGCTATCTTAAGGAACGGGGACTCAGTGGTGAAATTGCCAAGGATTTTGGCATTGGCTTCGCATCAGACAGTTGGGATGATTTGCTTAAAACACTTGGCACATCTCCAGAAAGAGAAAAAGGCCTGGTTACGACAGGGATGCTAATAAAAAAAGATAACGGCAAGTGTTATGACCGCTTTCGTAATCGAATCATGTTTCCCATACGTGATCGCCGTGGGCGATGTATCGCTTTTGGTGGCCGGATATTACCGAGTGACACACCAAATACGGATAAAGAGGGGGCAAAATACCTTAACTCCCCGGAAACGCCACTTTTTCATAAAGGTCGTGAGCTCTACGGATTATACGAAGCACGGCAGGCATTACGTGATATCCCACGTCTGATGGTGGTTGAGGGCTACATGGACGTGGTAGCACTGGCGCAATTTGATCTACGTTATGCCGTGGCAACACTCGGTACGGCGACTACGGCCGATCATATACAGCGCTTATTCCAGCTCACCACTGAAGTGGTATTTTGCTTTGATGGCGACCGTGCTGGTAAAGATGCCGCCTGGCGTGCACTACAAACGTGTTTACCAGAAATGCGTGATGGCCGTGAAACCCGTTTTATGTTTTTACCCGAGGGTGAAGATCCCGATAGCTATATTCGAAAAGTTGGCAAAGAGGCTTTTGAGACTGAAATAAAACAGGCCTCTACCTTTTCCGAATATTTATTCAAGCAATTAACCGACGAAGCCGATATAAGTGGAATTGGTGGCCGTGCCAAGCTGGTTGAAAAAGCACGCCCCATGCTGTCGCAAATGCCGGAAGGCATTTACCGCAAGCTGATGTTTGAACAACTCGAGAAATTAGGGCGGGTTGAGCTCTCCCAGCCAGGTTCAACTGGGATTACACGAACAAACCGGGCTAAAGACAGGCGACAGTCAACGACGAATGCTAAAACACAAATGTCACCTGTTCGTAAGGCTATAACCTTGTTGTTATTCCAACCGGCACTGGCACTCGCCTGGTTTAAAAAAAATAACGATGCTGAACTGACTAAGCTTGATCTTCCCGGGATGGAATTATTGCTCGAAGTACTTGAAATATTAAGGAATAGTCCCGATTTAAGTACCAGCGCACTGATTGAAAGATGGCGTGACACACCAACTGCAAACCACCTGGCAACACTCGCCACCTGGCAACCAGAACTGGACGACTCTAAGGCACTGGAAATTGAATTTAGTGCACTGATGGATGCGCTGAAAAAACAGGCTGTTGATCTTCGTTATGATGATCTGCAGGCAAAATTAGACCATGGCACGTTAAATGAAGCAGAAATGTCAGAATATAAAATGCTGTTACAGCAGATATATAATGCAAAAAGTGCTTCAAAACCCGAATAATAGCTATAATTTGCTATATATATTAGAAGAAATCTCTCTAAACTAGTGTATACTTCGTGGGTTTTACGCCCCCATATTGTTAATACCGCGAGAAGGCTTATATGTCGCAAGTGATGAATCAAGAAAAGCAACAATCTCAACTTAAACTATTGATTGCTAAAGGAAAAGAGCAGGGCTTTCTGACTTATGCAGAAGTGAATGACCACCTCCCTAACGATATAGTTGATCCTGAACAAATTGAAGAAATCGTTGGCATGATCAACGATATGGGCATCACAGTTCACGAAAAAGCACCGGATGCAGATACGATTCTTGAAGCAGGAAATTCAGTCGATGAAGACGCCGCAGAAGAAGCCGCCCAGGCGCTTGCTGCGGTAGACAGCGAGTTTGGTCGTACCACTGATCCTGTTCGCATGTACATGCGTGAAATGGGTACCGTTGAATTACTGACACGTGAAGGCGAAATTGCTATCGCCAAACGAATTGAAGCGGGCCTGCGCCATATGATGGCAGCACTGGCTTCTTACCCGGAAACCGTTTCCCTGTTAATCGAAGCTTACGCGAAAATCGAAAAAGGTGAGATGAAACTCACCGATATAATTTCAGGTTTCATTGATCCAGATGCACCGGATAATATCCCTACTCCTGCCGAAATCGCTGCTGCAAATGCCAGTAAAACTGCAGGTACTGATTCTGAAGATGATGACGAAGACGAAGCAGAAGAAGTGGATACAGGTATTGATTTAGAAGAAGCCCATGAACGCTTTACCCTGATTGAAAAACTGCATAACCAGCACATCGAATCATTACAAAAAAATGGTAACAGCGATCCGAAAACGGTCAGTGCCTTACAGGAAGTCATCAAGCAGATCTCGGAGTTGAAACTTACGCCTAAAATGACGGCGATTATCCAGCACAATATGCGTGATCTGATAACACGTATTCGTGCCCAGGAAAAAATTATCCTGGATGTATGTGTTGAACAGGCACATATGCCACGTAAACAATTCATTACCACCTTCCCTGACAGTGAAACCGATCTACAATGGCTGGACCAGCACATTGCTGCAGGTGAAAGTTATTCTGAAGTATTAAAAGAACACCATGACGAAGTTCTTAAAGCGCAAACCAAGCTGGTGAAAATTGGTGAGGAAAGCGGCTTATCGATCAGTGAAATCAAAAATATCAATCGTAAAATGTCGATCGGTGAAGCCAAGGCTCGCAGGGCCAAAAAAGACATGGTTGAAGCTAACCTGCGCCTGGTAATTTCTATTGCGAAAAAATACACCAACCGTGGCTTACAGTTCCTTGATTTAATCCAGGAAGGCAATATCGGCCTGATGAAAGCCGTCGATAAATTTGAATACCGTCGTGGTTACAAGTTTTCAACCTATGCAACCTGGTGGATTCGTCAGGCTATTACCCGTTCAATTGCTGACCAGGCACGTACCATTCGTATCCCGGTACACATGATTGAAACAATTAATAAGCTAAATCGTATCTCTCGCCAGATGCTACAGGAAATGGGACGTGAACCTACACCTGAAGAACTGTCTGAACGTATGGAAATGCCAGAAGACAAAGTACGTAAAGTACTGAAAATTGCCAAGGAACCCATTTCGATGGAAACACCAATTGGTGATGATGAAGATTCGCACCTGGGTGACTTTATTGAAGATCTTAACGTTGAATCGCCGGTTGATTCAGCAACTGCAGGTGGGCTCGGTGAAACAGTACAGGGCATTCTTGAAGGCTTAACAGCTCGTGAAGCCAAAGTTTTACGTATGCGTTTTGGTATTGATATGAATACCGATCATACCCTGGAAGAAGTAGGCAAACAGTTTGATGTAACCCGTGAACGTATTCGTCAGATTGAAGCCAAGGCATTACGAAAACTACGTCATCCAAGCCGCTCTGATCATCTCAGAAGCTTCCTGGATATCGAGTAAAAAAAACCGGCATCAAGCCGGTTTTTTTTACTCGCTCTTATTCTGCATACAAATATTAATTTTAATATTTACGCCACTATAGTGTAGAATAGCCCCCGTTTTGGGCCTATAGCTCAGTTGGTTAGAGCAGGGGACTCATAATCCCTTGGTCCTTGGTTCGAGTCCAAGTAGGCCCACCACTTCCCATAACTTACTTACAAATTTTATTACTGCTGCCTCTCATTAAGCAGTGCCTTCTCGGCTATTTCGGTGCACAAATTCAGCATTTCTGTTGCCATCTTTTGGCATTCAGGTCGATGCCTGATTAACGGGATTATTTGGTTCATACCGCTTGATATTTCTGTAATAAAATTTACATCAAAATCAGTCAGTAATTCTCCGCGCTCGACTTTTTCTTTTAAGCTCATGGCACGTGGCAGTCTTTGCGTGTTATGCCGTTCAACCAGAACATGAATAAGACCAGCTTCTTTATCATATTGATCGACCATTTCTGCCTCCTCCTCTACTACCTGAAGTACAAAAATTATGTCACTTAGCTACACCTTTAAGTAATGGCAGGTATTCATTCCAATTGTGAATAGGGCCACGGTGAACAAATAATACACGTCCTTTTTGATCTAAAATGTAACTTGAAGGAAATACCCTGGCAATCATTCTGTCATAAAGCTTTTTGCCTGAAGCTGTTTGCAAAATGTCATTATTTTCTCCTGCAGGTGCAGAATCATAGAGAGGTAATTTGTCAAACTGATACTTTTTAGCCCAGTGAAGTGACTGGCTATAAGGTTCACGCACTTGCAACAGGATCATTTTTACCTTGTTACCATAGTTTTTCCTGAGCGAGTTTTGTAACTCCACTAGATCTGGCATTTCGCGTATACACGGTGGACACCATGAACCCCAGAAATGAACCAGCCTGATTTTTCCATTTGAGTCAGATAATTTTTGTTTCACACCTTTAGAGTCTTTAAAGATAAGATCAGGAAAAGAAGATGCCCGTGAAACACCAAATGAATTACTGTTTGATTTTTCAAAATCTGAAAGTTGCCAGAGCGTTGACCAACGTTTTTTATCAAAAATAATTTTATTATTCAGCGCATAGACAATACATGGCTGCTGTGTTTGCTCACTGCAATTCGCAATAGCAACCCGTTTAGCGGCTTCATCATTCACTTCCTGTTCAGACCATGCCCACGCACCACCTGGCGCAATCGCAAAGGCCTTAGGTGTTGAGGCATAAATATACTTTTGAAAGCTCCACTTCGCTTCCTCGTCTACATGCGGGATAAGCTTTGCCTGCTCTGCCTGTAATGCAAAAGCCGGTTGTGAGACCAAGTTTAGCGTTAAAAATAAAAAGGCGTAGCAGATACCACTCCTTATGGCTCTTACTACGCCTTGCTTGCAGGGGGAGGCACCCCCCTGCAAAACGCTCACTTTTTGATTACTCCTGTTCAATCAGTTTCCTCCCAGCCAGTAATCATTGCCTTGATATGTGAAGTCGGTGTGTGCCCTGCTGTAGCCAGGTAAACATGAGCAATAAAGAACACTAGCATCATGTAAGCACCGATTGCATGAACGTACGCGATCCATTCCAGGGGTAATCCTCCCAATCCTACAACAGCTAAATCATTGTAGAAGAGGTAAGCCCATCCACTAAACCAGATGATGGGATTAATGACTGCCAAAACAAAAATGTAGGCAAGCTTCTGTAAAGGATTATGTTTACTCAACCGTGTTTGTTTAAACGGATGCGGAGCATTGGTAAAGATACCGGTGATATAATACTTAATCATGGCATCTACCTTTTCCATACTTGGAATGTATTGTTTCCATTCCCCCGTAGTGAAGGTCCAGAACACGGCAAAGATCCACAAGGTAACAATCATCCAGGCTGATACAGTGTGATAAGCCACCGCATCTTCAAAGCCAAATAATGTAAAGCTACCATGAACTTCAAACCCACTTATCAACATGAAGATGATCAGTAGAGCCTGAGACCAGTGCCAGAAACGTTCGAATCTTTTAAAGATATATATTCTTTCCATTATCTTACGCCCCCTTCCGACTTTGGATAACACGAATACCACCGTGAATGATTACACCGAGTAAAGTTAACCAGGCTACGATAGAACCCAGCATATCAAGTATTGGCATAGAGCCTGTGCCGGGTTGGTAGATACCAGAAACCTTGCTCAAGCGACCATTCTCTTTATGGCATTGAGCACAGCTTAAAGCATCTTCCTTAGGCGCAACCATGTGAGTAATTGGCCAACTCATTTCGGTTTTTACAAAACCCATTTTGCCGCTATAGGGAACACCCGTTGCCGCCATACCGGCTTTCAGGGCTTTTTCCCAGTTATAGTGACCCTTACCC
>JAOUOK010000084.1 GCA_029880425.1 Gammaproteobacteria bacterium | reverse complement strand
CGGCTTCAAGCACTTCCTCAGCTTTAGATAAGTCATGTCGAATCTTGCTGCGTTTTTTCCATGGAACACCAACCATCCAGTCAAGATAGTTACGTACAACCGTGGCTTCAGCAGACATCGGTGACATCATCTTTAATTTACCGAGTTCTGCTTTAGCTTTTTTCAACGCTTCTTTTGACATGCCTGAAGTCTCGATTTTTTTCTCAAGCTCTTCCATTTCATTTGGCACATCATCCATATCACCCAGTTCTTTCTGGATGGCTTTCATTTGTTCGTTTAAATAATACTCACGCTGACTTTTTTCCATTTGACGTTTTACACGTCCGCGGATACGCTTTTCAACCTGCAAGATGTCGATCTCGGCTTCCATCAACACCATCAGGTGTTCAACTCGCTCTCTCAAATCAACTATTTCAAGTACTTTTTGTTTTTCATCAAGCTTGAGTGACATGTGTGCAGCAATGGTATCAACCATGCGCTCAGCTTCATCAATACTTGAAAGCGAGGTTAAAATTTCAGGTGGAATTTTTTTATTCAGTTTTACATACTGATCAAATTGCGCAGTTAATGAGCGAATAAGTACTTCTGACTCCCGTTCATCAACGACCTCTTCCTCAAGTTCTTTAATCTGAGCAGTAAAGTATTCTTCTTGTCCAAGGAAATGAACAATACGGGCACGTTTATTACCTTCAACCAGTACTTTTACCGTACCATCGGGTAATTTTAATAATTGTAAGATACTTGAAACCGTACCAATCTGATAGAGATCATCTTGTGCAGGTTCATCTTTAGCAGCACTTTTCTGAGCCACCAGTAAAATCTGTTTATCGTTATCCATCGCCGCTTCTAAGGCCTGGATTGATTTTTCTCTTCCAACAAAGAGTGGGATAACCATATGCGGATAAACCACGACATCGCGCAAGGGTAAAATAGGAATCGCAGATAGTTGTGTTTCGACCATTTCAGACATGTTTCTGTCCTATATTCATAATGTAAATTTAAAAATCCTTAGTCCATATCTATATGGTCAGGTATTCATTTTTCAAGGTTACGCATAAAATAACTATTAAAAATATAACATGCGAAAAAAAGGGGTATTTAATACCCCTTTAGTTTTCTTAATCATCAGCTGAAGCAGCTAACGGCTCCAGGTTTTCATATATAAAGAGGGGTTCACCTTCTCCCTTAATGCATGAATCATCTATAACGACTTTTTCAACATTATCCATTGAAGGCAAGTCATACATCGTATCAAGTAATGCGTGCTCAAGAATTGAACGTAAACCACGCGCACCGGTTTTGCGTTCCATTGCTTTTTCTGCAATAGATGATAACGCACTGTCTCGGAACTCTAATTCACTGCCTTCCATTTCAAACATTTTCTGGTATTGCTTGGTAAGTGCATTTTTAGGTTCAGTTAAAATTCTAACCAGTGCATCTTCATCAAGCTCGCTTAAAGTCGCAACGACCGGTAAACGTCCAACAAATTCAGGTATAAGTCCAAAACGCGTCAGGTCTTCAGGCTCAACTGAGTGAATAACTTCACTCATGCTCTTCTTATCATCCTTGCTTTTAACTTCAGCACCAAACCCAATTCCGCCTTTTTCAGAACGGTCTCGGATAATACGATCTAAACCTGCAAAAGCGCCACCACAGACAAAAAGGATATTTGAAGTGTCAACTTGCAAGAATTCTTGTTGTGGATGCTTACGGCCACCTTGTGGAGGAACAGAAGCAACCGTACCTTCTATTAATTTCAACAAGGCTTGTTGTACACCTTCACCGGAAACATCACGTGTAATTGAAGGATTATCAGATTTACGAGAAATCTTATCAATTTCATCAATATACACAATGCCGGTTTGAGCCTTATCAACATCGTAATCACATTTTTGTAACAGCTTCTGGATGATATTTTCAACATCTTCTCCGACATAACCAGCCTCGGTTAATGTCGTCGCATCTGCAATAGTGAAAGGGACATCAAGTAATCGTGCCAACGTTTCTGCTAATAATGTTTTACCGCAACCCGTTGGGCCAATCAAAAGGATATTGCTTTTGGACAGTTCAACGTCATCTTTTTTCTGCCCTGTTTCCAGGCGCTTATAATGATTGTAAACCGCAACAGAAAGTACGCGTTTGGCACGTTCCTGTCCAATTACATACTCATTGAGAATATCATTGATTTCATGTGGAGTAGGAAGTGCATCGCCTTCTGCTTTACCAGACTGCTCCTGTATTTCTTCACGAATAATATCACTGCATAACTCGACACATTCGTCACATACGAATACAGAAGGTCCTGCAATCAGTTTGCGTACCTCATGCTGACTCTTCCCACAGAAAGAGCAGTACAATAACTTGTTACCACCGTCACCGGTGTTTTTATCTTCGCTCATGTCATCGCCTCATCATGAACATTATCATTCATTATACCATGCGTAGTTTTTACAACTTTTTCAAGTCATTACAGCACATTTTTAACCTTGAATTTTGTACGAAATTGTATCAAAAATCGGCTAAAAGTGGATTACGACTCGTTTGACACTATACGTTGAGTCATAACTTCATCAATCAGGCCATATTCAACTGATGCGTTTGCATTCATGAAGAAATCACGGTCTGTATCCTGCTGAATCACATCCATCGGTTTCCCTGTATGTTCGGCAAGAATTTTGTTTAAACGTTCACGCACTTCAAGAATTTCTTTGGCATGAATTTCGATATCTGTCGCCTGGCCCTGAAATCCACCTAAAGGCTGGTGAATCATTGTTCTTGCATGCGGCAGTGCATAACGCTTGCCCGACTGACCACCAGCTAGCAATAATGCTCCCATACTTGCGGCCTGACCAATACACAGTGTACTTACATCCGGTTTGATAAACTGCATGGTGTCATAAATTGACAAACCGGCAGTTACAGAACCACCTGGTGAATTTATATACAGGTATATGTCTTTGTCAGGGTTTTCAGACTCCAGGAAAAGCATCTGGGCAACCACAAGGTTAGCCATATGATCTTCAACCTGCCCTACCAGAAAGATAATACGTTCCTTAAGTAGCCTGGAATATATATCATATGAGCGTTCGCCTCGGGACGTCTGTTCAACGACCATTGGTACTAACTGGTTCATTATGCCTGTATTAATTGTTTTATCGGTCACGAATTCTTATCCTTAAGGGTAATTTGTTAAATTATTTGTTAGCTTCAGCGTTCATCACTTCTTTGAATGTCATAGTCTTATCGACCACTTTCGCTTTTTCCATAACCCATTCAACAACTTTTTCTTCAGTAACCAGCGCCTGAACTTCTGCTAAACGCTGTTTATCGCCATTGTACCAATCAATAACCTGTTGAGGCTGTTCGTATGGAGCAGCAATTTCTTCAATCTTCTTCTGAACACGTTCTTTTTCTGTTTTAATACCTTCAGATTGAACGATTTCATTCATGATGAGGCCTAACTTTACGCGACGTTCAGCCTGATCTGCAAACATGCTCGCATCAAGCTGCATACTGTTATCTTGCATACCCTGTTGTTTAAAGTTTTCAAGCATATTGTTCTTAATCGCTTCAGATTCTTCCTGGATTAATGGTGTTGGTACATCAAAATCAGTTGTATTAATTAATGCATCCATGACAGACGATTTCAGTTTTGTATTTAAACGTTGTTCCAGTTCTTGCTGCATACTGGCTTTAATTTCTTTGTGCATATTTTCGACACTTGCATCTTTAATGCCCAGCATTTTGGCAAAATCATCATTAATTTCAGGCAGTTGAGCTTCCTCAACCTTATTTACGTGTGTGTCAAACTGCGCAGGTTTGCCTGCAAGCTCTTTGGCATGATAATCATCAGGGAATGTCACATTCAGAGTCACATCATCACCGGCTTTTGCGCCTAACAAGCCTTCTTCAAACCCTTTAATCATTCTGCCACTGCCTAACTCGATAGGCATATCATTCGCTTCACCACCCGGGAAAGCTTCACCATCAATCATACCTTTAAAACTGATGGTTAATTGGTCACCATCTTGAGCGGCACGGTCAGCAGTCACCCATTCTTTGTGCTGTTTACGGACTGTTTCCAGCATATCTTCAACATCAGCATCGGAAATTTCAGCGACTGGTTTTTCTACCGTTTCTTTGGATAAATCGCCTAATGTTACTTCAGGGTAAACTTCAAATAAGGCGGTATATTCTATTCCCTGGCCAGGGTCACTTTTAATCGAATCAATACGTGGTTGACCTGCAGGTTGTAACTTTTCCTGTCCAATCGCTTCGTAGAGTGTCGATTGCAGAACATCACCCACCACTTCCTGACGAACTTGCTGTTCATATTGTTGCTTAACTACTTTAAGAGGTACCTTTCCTTTACGAAAACCTTTAACACTTACAGTTTTTGTCATGTCCTGAAGACGACCATCAACTACATTTGAGATTCGTTCTTCATCTACCGCAACTGTAATTTTGCGCTCAAGACCATTGGTGGTTTCTACAGAAACTTGCATTACTGATATCCTCTATTTCACTGTGAAATTATTAAAATATTCTAAGAATTAAAAATGGTGCGGATGGAGAGACTCGAACTCTCACGCCTTACGGCAGCAGAACCTAAATCTACCGTGTATACCAATTTCACCACATCCGCATAAATTTGAGCCCGAAGTATACCGATTTAATACGATAAGTGGAAATCTATCGATATCTACAGGAGGATAGCTGGTTGCCCCTCCCATATGGAGCAAGGGATTAAGTATCCCCTGTTCTGCCAACTTAGCTATTGGCTAAGTGCATTAAAAGTCAGTTATTACCTTGAATTCAACACATAATATCAAATAATGCATTGACATGATAATTATTTAAGTGAAAAAACTCATATAAGCTATTGAATATATGGTAAAAAAAAGTATATTAGGACTATAAAGACATACAAATATGCCATATATCAAATAAAAAACTTCAAATATTGATAAATAACATGATAATAACACTCAAATGAATCAATATTTTCAAAAAAATCAGACGATTACATACAACATTCTCACAATCATGGTGATCGGGATCCTTGCTGCACGTACGAATAGCTTTTATTCACAGGGAAACACTTTAACCACCATCATGTCATTAATTCTGCTCTTCAGCATAATTGAATTTTTTCGTTCTAAAACCGAACATCTATTAATTGAATCAAAAGCCATACTGGAACAACCAAAAAGACAGCTCATCTACGAACTTAGCAACTATATTTTAGTGGCTACGAGTATATTTGTAGTTGAAGTTTTCATTAATGACCAACCCTATATTATTGCAAGTAAGCTGTTGTCAGCTGTTTTAATAATGGGATATTTTGCCAGTATTGACAGTGCCTTAAAACGCGAACATGATTGTTTTATAACACTCAATCGTAATCAGTCAGATATCCAAAATACCATACCAGTTTCACGCAGAATCAGTTTATTTTTATCAGTGACATTATTCGTTGTTATCCTGGCTAACGCATTGTCTGCTTATTCATACATGAGCCTTAATCTTGTAAGTCAAAATGCACAAGGAAATGATATGTATGAAATACTTAAAAATGCATATCTTATTGAAACGCTATTTACACTAGGCATTGTCGTTTCTCTTTCCTTGCGACTCATCCACTCCTACTCACTTAATCTTCAGTTTCTTTTTGATACACAGATTGATGCTTTACAAAACATACAGGATGGTAAGCTGGAGAATTATGTACCAATATTAAGCAGCGATGAATTCGGTATCATTGCACAAAATACAAATCGAGTTATAGATGAATTGCGTGAGAAAGAAAAAATCAGGCAAACCTTAGAAAGTATTGTCAGTCCCGATATTATGCAGAAGTTAATCCGTTCTGATTCAGCCATATTAAAACATGGTGAAAAAAAACATATTGCTGTGTTCTTTTGTGATTTAAGAAAGTTTACTTCATATGCAGAAAAAAATACGCCAGAAGATATTATCTTTTTTCTAAATACATACTTCAGCAAAATAGTAGATATCGTTACAGAACACAACGGCATCGTAAATAAATTTATGGGTGATGCAATTCTTGCCGTTTTTCCTTTAGATGAAGATGTTGCTTCTATAGATGATGCAATTGAAACTGCATGGGATATTGTCACACACTCACACGCTATTTGTTTACCAGATGGTGATCGATTTAACGTTGGTATCGGCATTCATATTGGATATGCCACAGCTGGAACAATAGGTTCGCAAGACCGTTTTGAATATACATTTATCGGGGACACCGTGAATATAGCTAGTCGACTTGATGGTTTATCAAAGCGTCTTGGTTATAGTATTATTATTTCTGCTGAAACCTATAAAAGTTTAAACTCACAGTTAAAAGAACGATTTATTGATTTAGGGAAACATAAGATACGTGGAAAAGAACAACCCCTTCATGTATATGGCGCCTCAACTGTACAGCATATTGATTAGAAAGTTACTGGTTTGAAACCTGGCCGATATACAATTCCTGTAATATATGATGCCGTATATCAATACCGTAATCATCTGGGTTAACGACTTCCTTTATTTCATATACTAGTTTTTCATCTTCATCTCTAAACCTGGATAAATCGAGCATCCTCGGTACAGGATAATATTGATGATCTTTATCAAGTAATATCATTATACGTGGGGCAAGTCGCGAACAATCATCAAATGTCACAACGATACCTATTTCACCGGTATTTAATTTAATTACACTTCCAATCGGGTAAACACCTAAACACTGAATAAAGTGCTGAACCAGCTCACCCTGAAATAATTCATTACGCCAGTCATACATACTTTTTAATGCATCAGTACATGAAATAGCTTTTTTACCTTCATATCCCATAGTAACGCTGTCATAAACATCTACAATAGATACCATCATCGTATTATAACTTATTTCATCACCACCTGCCTGGTTTGGAAAACCTGAACGATTTAATCGCTCATGATGATCACGTACCACGTCCAACACTACAGAAGGAAGACCCTGTACTTCTTTTACAATATCAAAACCATACTCTGAATGCTTGCAAACCTCTTTTTTTTCTTCTGAAGTAAATGGCTCTGACTTCCAAAACAAGCCTTCAGGTAATTTTGTTTCACCGATATCATGTAATAAGGCAGCAAGTCCTAAT
>JAOUOK010000083.1 GCA_029880425.1 Gammaproteobacteria bacterium | reverse complement strand
ACGTTTCGCATCTGCATTTTCATCATCATCCATCGGTCGATTAACTTTGATGTATTCTGCCCAGGTTAGGATACTTTCCGCACGAAAGAACATCATAAAACCATCTTTTCGCTCTTGAACATTCTGCCGTTCCGCTTTATGCCGCTTTTCATCCTGAATCGTTGCTTGCGAATTCTCATTGTGTTCGAAGGTTTCAATTCTAGTCGGCGAATCTGTTGAAGTATTAGTATTCAATGGTGGCAGGGGATGAAACCATAAATGCACGGGATACCAGGGAAAACGTGCCAATGGCAATGACGACACACTCCCAGGTGTAGCAAGCGCTTGGCGAAGTGCACTTTCCTGAACAGCATTATCAGTAGGAAGTGACGCTATCTTTGGGCGCAACGATAAAACCGCGTCAAGTAACCGCTGGTATCGTACTTTCAATCCTGGGAACTTATTCAGCAAACGTATCGTTGCCTGCTGATTTTCAGTAAACCAGGTACCTTCACGCATTTCGACAGCCAGTGCTGCTAACCAAAAATAAAGCTCGCGATTAAGTGATGCATCAGGCAACAAATTTATTCTTGATGGTAGATATACCGCCGCATGATCACGCCATGCAAGCTCAATCTTTTCTTCACTTTTTGCGATACGTTGCAACCAGCCACGTTTCCCCTGATGATGCGTGGACTGTGATATTTTGATGGCTAAACCGGCATCTCCACCCAATGCACGAAACAAGATACCCGCCGGTTTTTCAATCTCTTCAAATAACACAACAGTTTCTTTATCTCGATCTTCTACTGCTCCGCTAATCAGTCGATCCCATAACTTACCAATAATCAGTTCCGGCATGATTAATTATTCACCAAAACAAGCATAGACAACTTCCATAAGCGCATCGATAATTTCTTCATCATCCGTTAATGCTTCAACCAATGCTGCTCGACAAGCATCTACAGGTTCGAACCCATTCTTAATCAGTGATGCGGCATACACCACCAAACGCGTACTCGCCACTTCTTCCAAATCATGCGCCTTGAGTGTTCGTAACGCACTGACAAGTTTCACTAACAACTTTGCCGTATCGACATCAATCCCTGTCTCCGCTACAACAACTTCCTGCTCCAACTCCGGTTCCGGGAAACCAAAACGTAACGACACAAAGCGCTGACGTGTACTGGGCTTCATGCCTTTAAGAAAGTTTTGGTAACCCGGGTTATAAGAAACCACCAACATGAATTGCGGTGGTGCTTGCAGTAGCTCTCCCGTCCGCTCCAACGGCAAAATACGCCGATCATCGGTTAATGGATGCAAGACCACAGTGGTGTCTTTGCGTGCTTCCACCACCTCATCCAAATAACAGATGGCACCTTCTCGCACTGCACGAGTCAATGGCCCATCATTCCAATAAGTGCCCGCATTATTAATCAGATGCCGCCCCACCAAATCGGTTGCAGTCAGATCGTCATGGCAAGACACGGTATAGAGCGGACGTTTTAAGCGGGCCGCCATATGGGTAACAAAACGTGTTTTGCCACAACCCGTTGGCCCTTTTATCAACAACGGAAGTTGTTGATAAAAGGCATGCTCAAATAATGCCACCTCATTGCCATGTGGTTTATAAAAAGGAACATCATCTCCCACAGCTGTATTGACGTTTTCAGATATTGATATTACTGGTGTTGACATGGCTGCTCCTTTAATTTTTATCAGTTTATACTGATGTGGTAACAGCTTCTTTTTTATCTTTAATAAAGAAACTGATGACATAAATAATCAAACCAATAAAAAACACCCCACCACCAATGACACGCAACCAATAGAAAACTGAAAGCTCGGCCTGTGTCGCCATAAATGACATGGGTGTATCACCCATACGTTGCAACCAAACTTGCATGACACCAGCGCCCGTCAATAACAAAGTTATAACCACCATTGAAATGGTCATTAACCAAAATGACCAGGTTTCCCATAACTGTGCCTTAGCACAATTAGCAACCCGGCCACGCATCATTGGCATCGCATAGGAAATAATCGCCAGCACAACCATTACATAGGCCCCATAAAATGCTAAGTGTCCATGTGCAGCTGTAATTTGTGAACCATGGGTATAAAAGTTAACCGGTGCTAATGTGTGCATAAATCCCCATACTCCCGCACCAAGAAACGCGGTAACTGCCGTACCAAGCGCCCATAATGTTGCAATTTTATTTGGATGGTCTCGACGTCTGCGGTTCACCATATTAAAAGCGAATAACGTCATAACAAAGAAAGGAATTGGTTCCAATGCAGAAAACAAGGAACCCCACCATTGCCAATAACCAGGTGTGCCAATCCAGTAATAATGATGTCCCATACCAATAATGCCTGTAATTAATGTTAGCGCAATAATGACATACAACCATTTATCAATGACTTCTCGATCAACACCCGTCACCTTAATCAGTACAAATGCTAGTAAGGCACCCATAATCAGTTCCCAGACACCTTCTACCCACATGTGTACCACCCACCACCAGTAATACTTATCTAACACAAGATTTTCTGGGTTATAGAAAGAGAACATCCAGAACAAAGATAAGCCCCACAGACCCATAAGAAGAATAATCGTAATGGATGTTTTACGGCCCATTAACGTCGTCATCGTCACGTTATAAAGCAACGAAAGCGCCACAATAACAATACCCACTTTTGTAATCAATGGCTGTTCTAGAAACTCACGCCCCATAGTGGGCAAAATGTCATTTCCGGTTATTTCAGCTAATGTGGCATAAGGCACTGCCAGATAGCCAATTATTGTCAATGCACCCGCAACCAGGAAAATCCAGAATGTAACAATCGCTAGTTTGGGGCTATATAATTCTCTCTCAGACTCCTCGGGTACTAGATAATAAGCAGCACCCATAAACCCAAATAACAACCACACAATTAATAAATTGGTATGCACCATTCGCGCCACATTAAATGGAATTTCCGGAAACAAAAAATCCCCAACGACATATTGCAATCCTACGATTAAACCAAACAGAATTTGCACGATAAAAAGCCCTATTGCTGCGATAAAGTAAGGCTTTGCCACTAATTGCGATTGGTATTGCATGTCAGCTTCTCCTTGAAAATAATTTTAGAATAATCACCATAGCTAGTACATTAGCCTTCAATATTGGGTGGCCAACCTTGCGTATTAATTTCAGAAGTCCATTTAAGGAACGCGACTAAATCATCCATTTGTCCCTCCGACAAATTAAACTGTGGCATTTGACGCCGCCCAGGAGCACCTGTTGGCATTGCTTTCATCCATGCCTTAATAAATGCCTCTCCACGGCGTTTATAAACATTCCCAAGTTCTGGTGCAAAATAGGCCCCTTCGCCGATCAAGGAATGACAACCAATGCAATTATTGGTCTCCCAGACAAGCTTCCCTCTAGCAACTTCAGGGGTTATATTTTCCCGATGATCAGATTTGGGTAACTTCTGTACGGTATCGAATGTCAATACCAAAAGTAATAAAAAGAAAAAAACTGACCCGCCAAAAAAAATATTTCGTGCTCTTGATTTGGTAAAAAATCCACCGTCCATTTTCGCTCCTTTTTAGTCTAAAAATAACCCTACCTACAACTCAATTATCACGCTGCCAATTAAAATAAAATTGAGCTAAATCAATAATGGATAAGGTTTTTATTGCTATAAAGAAGATGCGGAGATTTTGTGATTTTTTTCTATTTGAATGGTTGTTGATCGCAAGAAAACCATGTAGCAATCGACATTAAAAGAAGTAATGATTTCATTAACTCAACATGCCAATGGGGTGATTTATGCAAACATTGAACACAGTCCAAGTTGCACCTGAAACAAATATGAAACGAGCCTCAATGGCTACAATGGCATCGCTACTAAACTTAACGTTTTTACCGGTAATTGGTTTTATCTGGCTGGTGGTTTTATTCAATAAAACTCAGCAAGATACAATCGACCATTATTATGCTTCGCTCGGCATTAAATTAAATCTAATAGCTGCGGTGGCATTGGGTGTTGTGTCACTACTGATGATTCTTCTAGGTGGGTTTGAATCAGTGTGGACTTGGGTTTATGTCATCAGCTATTTCACTATCGTACATGCCACATTCATCATCATTTCAGTGTGGGCCATGATACGTTCTTGGTCAGGACAGAAATTACGTGATTAAATGTTGATAGTAAACACAGAGGTAATCTACCCTACCATCAAAAGGTGTAATTCCAAGTCAGCGCGAACGCTGGTTTGCGCTCAAGTCGGTAGCCATTAACATCGTCTTGCATGGGCTGCAACCATTCAACACTAAGTGTATGGTCATGCAAAATCCCGCGAGGAAAAACAGCATTTATACCAATACCAATATCCCAAAATTGCCCGCCATGATTTGCGGGGAAATCCATCGGGCCAGTCCGTGCATTAAAGGTATTAAAATCCCCATGAATTGCACCCTGAACCGTGTAAATACCACGTAGCGTCACCGAAAAATTGCGCATAAAACGATAACCGCCCCAAGTTGTTGCTTGGAACATATCACCCAAACGATAACCGGATTTATTCTGATCTTCCATACGTTTGGTGCCACTGAGTTGTGCGCCCCATGACCAACGATTATGCTCACCTGTGTAAGTAAGACTCGGCATAAAATCCCACGTACCGCTGCCTAATTGCATACCAAAATGGACAAGTCCGCCCGCTGCGTGGCCATTGTTTTTAAATTTCACACCCACATTGCCAGTAGGCGCACTGAACCCCAACCCTAAGTGCAACCAATGCCCTGGTGAGTCATATAACTCGAACATTGAAGCAATCGTTGTATCTCCCACACCACCAGTTGAGTGTGTTGATATACCTGCATGCCCATGACCACCCCCATGTCCAGCACCGCCAGACAATCCACGAACATCCATGTTCATATCAACAAACGTAGGCATCACCATCAAGTTCATCCAGTTTGTTGGGGCATACATCATGTTAATCATGTGCATTTTCATGTTCATCTTCGATGGCGCAGACCCACACTTGATGGTGTCACTACAACCCAAATTGATAATGGCATGATCGCTGGCTTTATGCGTGCCATGCAAAACATCACCACCTTGGCGGCCAATCATCAGACGATAACCAAACATAAAATCACCCGCCTGATCCAGCATATGGCCAAACATAACACCTGCTGGCATATGCCCACCATGGTGGTGTTTATGAACATGATTGTGGGATTCTTCGGTATGCGCTTCACTCTTATCATCATGGTGATGATGAGTTGTTTCTTCTTCAGCATGCGTATCACTGACACTCGCACTGGCGAAAACATAACTTGGTACAACAACAAACGATGCGACGATCCACATTTTTAACCACAAAAATAACTTCACACTAAAACTCTTCCTTTTATTATTATAATTATCCTAAACACTGGTACGGGAGGGCTTTCTTTACCACCACCCGCTACGTTGGTCTAACAGCTACTTTAAAAGTTGAAGTTGTTGACAACGATTATTGCCCGCATTAAAACAAACTACTTGGCAAAATTTCGATTGAATTGATCAGCACCAGGAGACCAGCAATAATGTCACTAAAGCAGAACTAACAACCACTTGAAACATTATCTTATCCAAGGAATGAAATAGCAATGCGGCATAATGCCGCACCTCTATTATTTATTATTTAGAATAATAAGTTACAATCCTGCACTTGGCATTAGCCATTTACTAAATTAACTTTATCTGTGTAACAACAGTGAAATGCCGCATTAAATCTAGCAGAGAAATACGGATCAAACCGATGATTAATGGTTCTAATTAATGAGAAATTAGCAACTGATATCTAACACTAGATTACCAAACGCCCAACGAAGTTTTTACGTCTACCCAAAGTGGTGCACTTGCGTGTTGAATTCACCCATTTACTTTGCTTTTAAAAATTCGGTCCCAGAACTACAGAACCACACCTCTTAATCAAAAAATATGGTATGGTAATCACAGGGCTCTAAATGATTAAGAAATCGATTTCTACTATTAAATTATGTACATATTTTTACAGGAGAAATTGAAATGAATTTAAAATATACTTTTTGTATTCTTGGTCTTAGTGCTGTGTTGGTTGGTTGTAGTGCTGGCGGCCTCCCTGAAGCAAATACAGTGAATTGTGCAGGGAGAGGAATGGAATTAGCGCTTCAAGAATTTAATGAACGTGGTACTGAAGCTGAACGACAGGCTTTCGTTGATGGATGCAATGCTTTAGCTAATAAATAGAAATTGAATAAGAGCTCTTGGCACCTTTTATATCTATTTGGGGTCTGGGGCTTTTTAAATACCTGTGAAGAGAAAACAGGTTGTTTTAATTGGCCGAATAGACACATACCCAGATCATCACATTAAATCATTTACTCCCATTCAGAGAAACCCTCTCCAGAAAAATCTTCTTGCAGACCTATATTTAGTATTTCTGATACTCATTCACTTTGTTACCAACTCCAAAGCATAATCCGTTTCATGAAATCACAGAGTAGCTATGTGTACTCTAATAATTTACAAACACTTTTGACGGCTAATCAACAAGCATACCGACTGACAAATCGTTTCAGAATTTTCTGTGCATAAGGCGTGTCTTTCTGGCTAACTGCTTCGATAAGATTATCCGCTTCATGAGGTTGAAAATAACCATGGTGCCTATAAGCGCGTATCCGCAGGGCAAACCCTTCGCTATCGCCTTCAGGATGAAACTGTGTGGCATACACGTTTTCTCCAATGCGAAACATTTGGACCGGGCAAGCGGTGCCCGTCATTAATAACGTAGCACCAGCAGGCGTTATGTCGCAAGCTTCTTTATGCCCGAGCAGGACTGAAATCTGATCTGGAAAGTCAGCAAGCAACGCGTCCCTCTTACCTTCTTCAGTAACGTGAATGGTCACGCAACCGACTGCTTCGCCGTACAGGGTCGATATCGAAGCGCCCAGGTATGAACCCAACAAGCCATTGCCGGAGCAAGCTCCCAGGAATGGGAAATCATTACTAACGATTTCATCAAACAGCCGATTAAAGTCCTGTTCAATTTTCTTCTGGATTGCAGGTTTATCCGACTCCGGTGTGCTGATATCAAATGGGCTGCCACCGACAATCACAGCCGAGTAATGCTCTAACGCCAGACCCTCAGGGATACCCC
>JAOUOK010000082.1 GCA_029880425.1 Gammaproteobacteria bacterium | reverse complement strand
CCCGTAAACTGGCTGAAAAATTTGCTATTTCACTGCCTGATAGTGCTGACAAAAATGTTTTAACAAAAGCCAGTGCTCAGATGAGCCTGCAAGGCTCATTAAATAAAATGAACCTGTCAAAGCTAAATCTGGTACTGGATGATTCACAGCTAACTGGCACTGCCACCTATAAGCCGATGCCGGCAGTATCTACGGTTAAGTTAGCCATAGATAAGATCAACCTCGATCGTTATTTACCTGAACCTGTTGAAACGAAAGATAAAGCCGTAAATAAAAAAAGTACAAGTAAAAAATCATCGCGAGGCATTGAGCCGGTCTTAATTCCTGTTGGTTTACTTACTGCAATCAATGCCAATGCCGATTTTAAAGTTAATAAAATCCAGGTAATGAAAACACACTGGAGCAATTTTCATATTGCAGCCAGTTCAAAAAATGGCTTGATCATCGTTAAGCCTTTAACCATGTATGGCTATGATGCAAAAGCAAAAGCCGAACTCAAGCTACGCGCTGTTAAAAGTAATGCATTGTTATCGGGTAAATTTGATTTACAAAACTTTAAAGCCGGCCAGTTACTCAATGACTTTATCGGAAAAGATAAACTCAAAGGTATTACAAGTATCAGTGCCAGTTTTAACACCTCTGGCATTAAGCTTTCACAGTTAAAACAAAACTTAAATGGCAACCTTAAGCTCAAGTTAAAAGATGGCACCTTGAAAGGCTTTGATCTTGATCACCAGAAAAAAGTACTTGATGCAAAAATCAAACGACAACCTGAACCGAAAGCACCGGTACCGGCAGAAACAAAAATCGCCAGTTTAAGTGCAAGTGCTGTTATTAAAAAAGGCGTGTTAACCAATAAAGATTTGCGTGCAGCAACACCGTTGGCACGCGTCATTGGCCGCGGCACTGTCGATATAGCAAAGGAAAAATTAAACTACACGGCCTCGGTTAAATTTACTTCGGCAACAGATATCAAGTACAACAAGCCGTTTGAAAAAATGAGCGCGGTACCACTAGATATTCGTATTACAGGCAGTTTTGATAAGCCCAGCGTTAAACCCGATTTTGAAAAAGTATTAAAATCACTGGTTAAAAAAGAGATCAAAAAGGAAAAGAAAAAAATAACCGACAAAGCAAAGAAGGATTTGGAGAACAAGGTTAAAGATAAACTGAAAAACCTGTTTAAATTTTAAAGCACCAATATGAAACTCTCTCAATCTTTTAACCAGCGATTACTTGACTGGTATGCCGATCATGGCCGTCATGATTTACCCTGGCAACAAGATCGCTCGTTATACCGTGTCTGGGTCTCTGAGATCATGTTGCAACAAACCCAGGTCACCACGGTCATTCCTTACTTTGAACGCTTTATGGCACGTTTTCCTGATACACATACACTTGCTGATGCAAAACTGGATGAAGTGCTGCACCTGTGGACCGGGCTTGGCTATTACGCCCGTGCCCGAAACCTGCACAAAGCTGCACAAATGATTCGTGATGACTACGCTGATCAATTTCCTGAAGATTTTGAAACATTGCTCACTTTACCTGGCATTGGTCGTTCCACCGCCGGCGCTATACTGGCACAGGCACTTGGAAAACGGCACGTCATTCTTGATGGAAATGTGAAGCGAGTACTTACACGCCTTTATGCCATTGAGGGCTGGCCAGGTAAAAAAATGGTTGAAAACCAGTTATGGGAACTGGCGGAATCACTGACACCTGAAGATCAATTAACTGACTACACGCAGGCCATTATGGACCTGGGTGCCACCGTGTGTGCACGAAAGGCCAATTGCCCGGCTTGTCCGATGAACGGAATATGTAAAGCCTGCAAATCTAACCAGGTAGCCTCTTTACCAACACCAAAGCCACGTAAATCACTGCCAGTAAAACAGACTCACATGTTGATCCTTAAAAATAAACAGGGTGGCATCCTGTTAGAACAACGTCCCCCCACTGGTCTCTGGGGTGGCTTGTGGAGCCTGCCTGAACACGATAAATATCATTCAGATGAGCTCAAATCATGGGGGAAGCAACAACTTGGCCTGCTGCTTGGTGACGCTCATGTTCTCCCGGTATTTCGACACACATTTAGTCATTTCCACCTCGATATCACCCCTGTACTGAGCCAGGTAAAAGGCCCTGCAAATCATGTGATGGAAGCCTCGAATAGAGTCTGGTATAACACCACGCAGCCGGAGTCATTGGGATTACCCGCACCGGTGCTGAAAATTATTAATAGTCTTACGGGTAGCGATTTTTCGCATTCGTAAAAAGGAGTAACAAATGGGCAAAATGGTTAACTGTTGTGTGCTTAAAAAAGAAGCAGAAGGTCTGGATAAAGCGCCTTACCCCGGTGAATTAGGGCAACGCATCCTGGAAAACGCTAGCAAAGAAGCCTGGAGCATGTGGATGAAACAACAAACCATGCTGATGAATGAAAATAAGCTCAGCCCGATCGATCCCAAGCACCGCCAGTTTTTACTCGATGAAATGGAAAAATTCTTCTTTGGAGAGGGTTCTGCCCCGGTTGAAGGATATACACCCGAATAATCGACTTGACGTAAGCCTCATGATCACGTCTAATACGCGCCTGTTGTTGGCCGGATAGCTCAGTCGGTAGAGCAGAGGATTGAAAATCCTCGTGTCCCTGGTTCGATTCCAGGTCCGGCCACCACTTTTTATGGCCCAGTTAGTGATAATTCCCCAACATTACTTGCAGTTGTCTTATGCCTACATCTTCCCTGAAAGTGAATCAACGTATTGAAGCTGTGTGTGAAGCCGGTTGTGAGGCCGTTCGCGCCTCGATCCAGACGTTAGAATCTGGCAACCCCGTTGCCCTTACAGATGACTTATCCCCGGAAGAAACTCAGCTGGTTCTGCAAGAACTCAAAACTATTATGTCGGTCTACGACGGTCAGTAAAGAACCTTTGATACATTCTCGCTATCCGTCTGCGAACGCTACAAATAATCACTCCATTTAATAGACAAATCCCCGGCAACAAAGAAATGCGGGTTTAATAAGTCTTCCTTGGTGTTGTATCGCAATCGCTGCATATTCGTGTCAGTAATCGCACCACCTGCTTCTTCGACCACGCACTGGGCTGCTGCCGTATCCCATTCCGAGGTTGGGCCCAAACGGGCATAAAGATCTGCTTTACCTTCAGCGACCAGGCAGGACTTTAAGGCACTGCCAACCCGAACAAGCTCGTACTCACCAATATTTTGAAGAAAAGCTTTAATTTTGGAAGTAGGGTGAGAACGACCACATGCAACGACTGTTTTTTTCGCGCATGTTTCCCGCACATGTATTTCCTGAGGTACATTGGTACTTTCTTTTTTATAGGCTCCCTGGCCCTTGGCAGCGTAATACAAAACCCCGATCACCGGCGCATAGACCACACCCAGTACTGACTCTTCACCATCAATCAGGGCAATATTTACCGTGAACTCACCGTTACGCTTGATAAATTCACGTGTGCCATCCAAAGGATCGATTAACCAGTAACGTGGCCAGCTCTGGCGTATTGAATAGGGTGTGGGTTTTGTTTCCTCGGTAAGAATAGGTAAATGCGGGGTAAGCGTCTTCAGGCCGTCCTCGATGACTCTATTCGCAGCAATGTCGGCTTCCGTAACCGGGGTTTGATCTGACTTGTTTTCAATCGAGAAACCGGCATCATAAACTTCCATGATTTCTTTACCCGCCTGGTAGGCAATCTGTATCACCGGGTCAAGTAATTCTTTAAGATCATGCTCTGGCATTAATTTATTTACCTGGAAAAAAGACCGCAAATGATAGATAACTATATCACTTTCGCGGCTAAAAATTGCAGCTAAAAGCTGCTAGGATGATAACCATCTTCTTTATTTATTATAGTCTCAACATCAATGCTTAACTGGACAAACATTACGAGTGTACTGCTTGATATGGATGGTACATTACTCGACTTACATTTTGATAATTACTTTTGGCAGCATCATGTTCCACAACGTTATGCTGAAAAAAATGCGCTACATATTGATGATGCCCGTGATATTTTATTTCCAAAATTCAAGTCTGCTGAAGGGACTATGAACTGGTACTGTGTCGACTACTGGTCAGAACAGCTGGATCTGGACATTGAGCAACTT
The DNA here is from genome assembly GCA_029880425.1 of Gammaproteobacteria bacterium. Lineage (GTDB taxonomy): Bacteria > Pseudomonadota > Gammaproteobacteria > UBA6429 > Thiohalophilaceae > JAGLTQ01. The sequence goes on along the minus strand of JAOUOK010000082.1, from coordinate 3,047 downwards.
AAAGCTGAAGTCGATCACCTTATAGCAGTGCACCCCCATGTTATCGAATTTTTAGAGTCGGTTAAGGCCGCAGGTAAACATGTTGCCTTAGTCACTAACGCACATCATAAAAGCCTGATGCTAAAAATGGATCGCACTTCGTTACATCACCACTTTGATGACATTATCTGCGCCCATGATTTTTCTGTACCGAAAGAAGATCCCACGTTCTGGGGTAAGTTAAATAAGACCATGGTCTTTGATAAAGAACAGACTTTACTGGTCGATGATACCTTGTCAGTACTACGCTCGGCGCAGGAGTATGGTATTAAATATTTACGTGCCGTACTCAACCCTGATAGCCAGAGTCCGCAACGTGAAGTAGAAGAGTTTAAAGCGATAAAAGATTTCCGAGACATTACTCCATACTGATTTTTTTAAACCACGGAGGTTCACAGAGTTTTATTTTCTTTGTGTTTTTCTGAGATCTACGTGGAAAAGATATTGAAAGAAGTATCTTTGTAGAACGCTATATTATTATGCATATTTATTATGTATTTTTTAGCTTTCCCTGTGAACCTCCATGCACTCTGTGGTGAAACTATTCTTGATCAAAGCGTTGATCCCATTTTTTAAAACGCTTGCGGCAATACTCATCGAGTTCCTGGTAGGTTTTAAAATAAAACTCAAAATGAATTTCCGCTGGTTCATCGTATTCACAATAATCATTGGAGTAATCGCGACAAATCTGTGGCCGGGTTTCATAAATATTGCAACCGCCATCCGCTTTTAAAAACTGGCACTTATTATTGGCTATTAAAAACCAGCCATCTTCATCTTTATAAGCCTGCATATCTTTGTGTGCAAGCTGCCATAACATGTGATCGAAATCATCCATGGAACGTGGTGTTTCCATTTCCTGTGTTACGTACACACAACACTTTGTTCCACTACAAAATGAGCATTTGTTTTCAGGTGTGATAACGACTTTATTCATATTTTTATTCAATGACATTTAATTGCACCACTTAAATTAAGTCTTATTTTAAAAACGGGCAGTATACCTGCTTGCGCTAACAGTCCAAGTAATAAATTGGAGTTCCATGCCTGAAATTTAAAAATAAAGCTTTTCTAGCACGACCTAGATCACATTAAAAATCCGGTATTAGAAGCAAAAAAAAAAGGAAATGACTTTAAAATTTTACCAACAGTGTTATTGTTCAGGTCAGAAGTCGCCAGAATAATAGCCAATAATATAACTGACAAAAACCATCAGGTTTGGGCAACATAAACGTCATTCCCCACAGCGTTTTCCTGTCAGTTTTTTAGTTCCATGCAACCAAACAGTTTAATTGTGTCGTTACTGTGAATTTAAAAATAATGCTAACACTGCTGATAATTAAATAATGGACCAGACCAAAGACACCTCAAATTTTGAACTGCGCAAGAAGCTCAAAGCACTTGTTACACAGGCACAAAATAACGAGATAAAGTTGCAAAAATTGCAGCGCCAGGAATTAGCACTGATTAGCTCAGAAAGCCTGCCTCAATTAATTGATGTTATCCTGCAACAATACCGCAATGAATATGAGCTGGATTATGTTTCCCTGTTATTAATAGACACGGATTATGAAATTCGCCACGTGATTGAATTCATGAGCCCGGGCTTACTGAAACTACCGACTTTAATTTTCAGCAGCAACCATACGACACTGGAAAATGTTGTTATCGCCCAGGTTCAGGAAGGTAAAGCCAATACTACGGCTATTCAAAAAACATTATTTCCTGATTTTAAGGAAGAGCCCTACCTGGGAAGGTGCAGTGAAGTATGTAAAAAGGTTCTTTTCCCGGCAATCCCAAAAGATGCTGCCAGCGTAGCTATAATACCTTTAATTCGTAACCACAAACTTATTGGTTCACTTAACCTGGCAAGTTATGACAGCTCACGTTTTATTGCTGGCTCGGGTACAGATTTAATCAAACGACTTTCTGCGATTCTTGCAGTCTGTGTTGAAAACTCCATTAATAATGAAAAACTTAAATTACTCGGACTGACTGATGCACTAACAGGAATTCATAACAGACGTTATTTCATGCAACGGCTTGAAGAAGAAATTGTTCGAGGTGTACGCCAGAAGTTACCTGTTAGTTGTCTGTTTATCGACATTGATCACTTCAAAGCTTTTAACGATCTCTACGGACATGCCGTGGGAGATGAAGTTTTACGTTACGTGGCAGAAATTATCAAAAGCCAGATGCGTATGAGCGATGTGCTCGCACGTTATGGTGGTGAAGAATTTTCGGTCTTACTGACCAATACCGATACACATCTTGCCCAGGAAATTGCTGAACGCATTCGTGTCACGATCGAGGAGGCAATATTAACCGTCAACAATTTACCCGATGACCTGCATATTACCGTTTCTATTGGCTGTACCACGATGATTAAAACTAACGATGCCAACACTAACGTATCATTTCTTGGTGAAACCTTACTTAATGCTGCAGACCATGCACTTTACGCTTCAAAAGGTGCAGGCAGAAATTGTATAAATGTTACGGACTTTGATGAGATAGCAACGGCTCAATCAATGCATTAAAATCTTTCGGCAATACATACTGTAAAACTTCTTTCCCTTCTTCTTTATAAATCAGGTCCAGTCCTTTACCAGGATAAAGATAGTGCCAGCCCAGCTCCTTATTTTTTAACTTAATTTTCTTTGCCGGTTCACCAAAGCGTTTAACAATAATATCCTCGTCTAATTGTACAGCCGGGATATAATTTAAATTCTTAACAATCAGACCTTTTGCATTATCGGTCATCGGTTTATCAAGTTCATAACGAATATTATTGTTTTCGGTACGTTCCTTTTTACTGCTTTGTTTTTTTATTTTTTCCATCTGCTCTTTAGTTGCATTAAGGGTAAAAACAAAACTTCCGCTTAAACCACCGAGAGTGACGCTTTTAAAATAAGCTTCCAAAGATAAATGATTAGCCGATTCAAATAACGCTACGGTTGGCCGGCTACGTAAGATTTGACTCACATCTTTCAATGGCGTTTCACCAA
>JAOUOK010000081.1 GCA_029880425.1 Gammaproteobacteria bacterium | reverse complement strand
TAATCAGTCTGCAACTAAATTAACATTCTTACAGTTTGAATTCCCTTATTCTTTAAATAATGGTTATCTTGTATGGTTTAAATGTGCATCCATGCCGATGATGACAAGCACTGGTGATATTTTATGGAACGGCATCCTGTTAGATATTACTGAACTGCATAATTTACAGCAACAACACAGCATGTTTTTTGATATATCAGCAGATATGTTGTGTATTGCCGATTTTAATGGCTATTTCATCGATATAAGTAACGCCTGGGAAAAGACGTTAGGCTTTACAACAGAAGAATTAAAAGCAAAACCCTTTATCGAATTTGTCCACCCCGACGACAGGGAAAATACAATTAATGCAGCAGAAAAACTATCAGGTCAACCTTCTGCGGTAATAGGCTTTACTAATCGTTATATGTGTAAGGATGGTAAGTATCGCTGGCTTGACTGGAATGCTGTCACGGTAGAAGGCAACCAGAAAATTTACGCCGTGGCACATGATGTTACAGAGCTTAAAAAGGCAACTGATGACCTGATGAAAATGCGTGATGATCTTGAGCTTCGTGTAAAAGAAAGAACTGAAGAACTGGTACAAGCCAGGGCAATCGCAGAATCTGCCAATAACGCAAAATCTGACTTCCTCTCAAGCATGAGTCATGAATTAAGAACGCCTCTAAATGCCATCCTCGGTTTTTCCCAGTTACTGGAATTACAAGGTGAGGAAAACGAAGAAACATCACAGTATGCCAAGATAATTATCAATGCGGGTGAACATTTATTATCACTGGTCAATGATGTCCTGGATCTTAGTAAAATAGAAAGTGGAAAATTAGTATATGATATTAAATCTATTAATTTACACAATTTGCTGGAAGAATGTATTAACTTAATTCGTCCATCCATAAAACAAACAACACTAACATTAAATATTGATATTTCTGACTGTTCATATTTTGTCTATACAGATCAAATGCGCTTAAAACAGGTACTAGTTAACTTGATGAGTAATGCTATAAAATATAATAGAGAACATGGCGATATTAGTCTTAGCTGCGAACAGTCTGATGGCAATATAAAAATTATTGTGAAGGATACGGGTATTGGTATTAAACAGGAGAATTTTTACCGGGTATTCAAACCTTTTGACAGGATAGATGCGGAGCCTCATATCGAAGGTACGGGTATAGGACTTTCACTTTCCAAAAAATTAATTGAAGAAATGAAGGGATCAATTGAATTTGAAAGCGAATATGGTACAGGGAGTACTTTTGCAATTTCAGTTCCTATTGATCCAGTACACATATCACAACAGAATTTAAATTCACAAGAAAATATATTACCTATGAATAAAAAAAACATTTCAAGTAAAAAGATCATCTATATTGAAGATAATTTAGCGAACATGCAGCTTATTGAAATGATTATAAAAAAACAGGGTGGTATTGAATTGATCACCGCCATGCAACCGGAGGAAGGGCTGGAAAAAATAAGAAGTAATAAACCAGACCTGTTATTACTTGATATAAACTTGCCGGGTATGGATGGCTTCGCACTTAAAAAAATTATTGATAAAGATCCAGATTTAAAGGAAATGAAGATCATTGGTTTAAGCTCATATGCCACATCATTAGATATCCAACGTGCCGAGGATGCAGGTTTTGATGGATACATAACGAAACCTATTAAGCTAGATAATTTTCTAGAAACTATAATGAAAGCACTTCAATAGCCTGTACATCAACTGGCTAGTATAGAACTGGGTAACCCTGGTAAAACGGATCCTTCATTAAAAAATATCCATAAGCATATTAAAAATATACTCCAATAGCATAAGGAACTTAAATATTATTTTTTATTATATCCGCCACACGAAATGAATTGGCATAAATGGTCCATGTATACGGTACACTACCACCGGTAGGCATAAAGCTACCATCGGTAACATAAAGATTATTAACATCATGTACCTTACAGTTTTTATCCAGTACCGATGTCTTAATATCATTACCAAAACGACAGCCACCTGCAACCAGGTTTTGTGGTGGTGAACCACTGACACTATAACGTATGTTATCGGCCTTCATTTTTTTTAATACTTCAAGTGCTTTTTGACTTAAGTACTCACCAACTTTTAAATCATGATCGTGGTATCCAATCCTGATCTTTGCTACCGCTGAGCCCCACTTATCTTTGACATTTTTATCTAAACTGACAAAACAATTATCTGTTGGCAACCAGTCATTAAATACTTCAAAGCGCAAATCCTGGCTGGATGTAAACGCTGACTTTAATTTTTGTTTTAGATCCTTGCCCCAGAGCAGTCGCCCATCTTCCCACCTAACCGCTTTCGCTTTACTGATTGCGTTGGGATGACGAAGTAAAAAATCTATTGTGCCACCTTTCGCCTCGCCACCCATTTTTTTATCATTAATAAAATACCAGTCCTGTAAACCACGGTTCACAAAGGGGCCCCGTACTTTTAATTGATCCGCGCTGATCTTATCAAACTTACTATAGGTCATTTCCCCTGTACCTGAACCGCCCGCAGAAAAGACAATATTTTTACCCAGCTGGTTATAGTTATTACCAAGACCCTTAGGATGCTTCGGTCCGTTTGAGGCAAGTAATAAACGACTGGTTTCAATTGCCTGGCAGGCAACCACATAGATTTTGGCCGTGACGGTTTGCCTGATATTATTTTCATCAAAATACTTAACCGCAATCACATCACCCTTTTGATTGCTTTCAAGTTTAACCACCTTGGCATTAGCCGTGATTGTGCAATTGCCTGTTTTAACAGCCTTGTTTAATAACGCGGCGCGTGAACTGCCTTTGGCACCACTGGAACAGCCATAACTGCCACAAAAACCTGAGTATTCACAGCCCCGGCGATCCATTGCGGCATGAGGCAAGATTGCCCGGGGTGTTCTTAACGAGGTAAAGCCCAGTTGCTCACAGGCTTTATCAATTTGATTGACTATCGGGTGTTCTGCGGTAGGTGGGTAAGGAAAATTTTTCGTCGAGCGTGGCTCAAGAAACTTGTGCTGGGTGACCACACCCGAGATGCCGATTTCTGATTCTGCCTTGGTATAGTACGGCTCAAGCTCTTCATAACTGATTGGCCAGTCGGTTATATTAGCGCCTTCAATCGGGCCAAACTCGGAGAGCAGTCGAAAATCTTTAGGCTTAAGGCGGTAAAAAAATCCACTCATAAAGTTAGACGAGCCACCCACCACGTTACCATTCCAAAAATCCCAGCCGGATTCTTCCGTTGATTGGCCTTGCCAGCGTCCATCCCGGTACTGTTCTTCGATGACATGCCTTTCATCTTTTAATTGCGGCGTGTATACACTACGTACGCAGCAGGCCAGCTCATCCTTATAATAATCTTCTTCTGTAAACCAGGGCCCTTTTTCTAACACTAAAACGGACTTACCTGCTTTTGCGAGCTCATAAGCAACCGGCCCTCCCCCGGCACCGCTGCCCACTACGCAAACATCGTAATCAACACTCATGCCTTGAGGTTCCTGTGTGTTTGTTTGCGTAACTTAAAATATTTTTTATCTTCTGTCGGTGTTGGAAAACCTGGCTGGTGTTGTAACCATGTCCAACCGATGCCACCGGGATTACCACCGTAAACAGGATCAGTTAATAACGCTTCAAGAAGATAAGTGAGTAACAGGGATAACCAGCGTGAGCCTAACCTACTGTTTTCAATACGGCGCAGGATAATTTCTTTTTCTTTTGAATTAAGCAGGTTAAATTGTTTTCTATATTGTTGCTTTGCTAAATCATTTAACCAGCCAACGCCGTTATGAATAAGCATGACTTCTTCCTTATTAAAATCAGGCGTCATCATCATGTTACGTAAATACGTTAAAGCCTGTATATCACTGGCGCCGGGCGAATCTTTTTCAGCGGGAAATAAATGTTCCTGTACCACAGATAAAGTTAACCAAGGCTCAGTTAAATTTTCTGACGTTGATTTATTCTCAGAAAGGTTCTGGCGTTTCTCTGCCAGACTTGATAAGGGATAGGCTGCTGCGGCCGTAGCCAGGAACTGAATAAATGCTCGTCGACTTAAACCGTGCATTTAACCTTGTACAACCTTCATAGCTATCTTCTTCACCTCTCTCCAACGTTTAAAAAATTCTTTAAACTTCTGTACAGAGTATTGCCCTTTTACCACGAATTGGCCGGTATCTTTTGAATGCAGTAACTTACCGTTACTTTGTGTAATGTACATATGTGGATAACCGTAAGGGCGTGGAAAGACTTTTAGAAATTCATCATTATAATTTTCTTCACTGACATTAACTTTTAACAAGACAAAAGTGTCGTGTAATTCTTTTTTAATCGCGGGATTCTTATTTAAAAAATGATCAAATTTATGACACCATTTACACCAGTCCCCACCGAGTTCAATCAGTATTAAACGGTTACTTGCCGTGGCACGTTTAATCGCATCGCGACCATCAGCAAAAGCATCACGCGCCGGATCAAATCCAGTACTGTATTTTGGCAGCTCAGATGCACTGAGATTTTGCAGAGAAACAAAAATGAAGATTAAAAATACTGACAGCTGTTTCATCTTAACGCTTGGCTAAACTACGAATTTTATGAATGGAAGCATCTATAGCATCATCGAGTTCGGCACTGTAGTAATGAGTATTACGTATCCCCTTAATCGACGGGTTCAGCATTTTCCCATTTGCATCAACCAGAACTAAGGTTGGTACTATGGAAACATTATAGTCATCACTGAACTCATCTGCTTCACGTGATTCACCCTTGAAATCTTTTACAAAGTCACTGTCATCGATTTTTATTTTTCGGATAATGACCTTGCTTTCATATTCCGTGTTGCGCAACATTGGCTTAAGAAAATCTTCTTCAACGACGGTGCAAAACGGGCAGTGGTCCATGGAGAAAAAAAGTAATACCGGCACTTGCTTACTCTGTGCAATTTTTGCATCGGCTTTAAGATCCGCAGCCGATTTTATTGCTACATAGGGGAGTGCTTCATCCTTATTTACAGGCATAATCTCTGACGCATAAACGACTATACCGAGAGACAGCAAAAGGGAAGCGACAAAAAGTCGGAAAGGTAAATTCATTAAAATTCTTCTCCCATAAGCCGAAGAGGCTGATAAGTATTTCGTGTATTATATGTGTTTTACAGTATTGGCTTAGATAAGTTCAGCTTAACTTCGATTAATAAAATTTATACCCATATAAACACGAGATTAATTCATGTCAGACAATATCCTGCGAATAGCAACACGTAAAAGCCCACTTGCTTTATGGCAAGCCTATTTTGTACGTGATGCGTTACAACACCATCACCCAGACCTGGAAATTGAGCTGGTTACCATGACCACGCAGGGTGACAAAATCCTTGATACACCACTGGCAAAGGTCGGGGGCAAAGGCTTATTTGTAAAAGAACTCGAAACGGGAATGCTTGAAGGCCGGGCAGATATCGCGGTACATTCCATGAAGGATGTCCCGGTAGAATTCCCACCTGGACTCCATCTCGCGGTGATTTGTGAGCGAGAGGATCCTCGTGATGCATTCGTATCGAACAATTACAAAACACTCGAGGAGTTACCACAAGGCGCACGCTTAGGTACCTCAAGTTTACGTCGACAGTGCCAGATTGCTGCTTTGCGTCCGGATCTTAAGATTATTGATTTACGTGGAAACGTAAATACCCGCCTGAAAAAACTGGATGATGGTGAATATGATGCCATTATCCTGGCTGCTGCAGGCCTTAAACGGCTGGAATTTGATGATCGAATTACCCAGTTCATTAGTACAGATGTTAGTCTGCCAGCAATTGGCCAGGGTGCCGTTGGAATTGAGTGTCGCAGTGATGATGCCCGGGTGAATAACCTGATTGCCCCGCTCAATGACTCTAAAACCCAGATCCGTGTACTTGCAGAACGTGCCATGAACCAGCGTTTAGAAGGTGGCTGCCAGGTGCCTATTGCCGGCTATGCTGAATTTGATAAAGGTATTATTTTATTACGTGGCCTGGTTGGAGCAGTGGATGGTAAAGAAATCATTCGCGGTGAGATTGCCGGTGCACCCGAAAATGCCGAGGAGCTGGGTACCGTGCTGGCCGAAGATTTGCTCTCACGTGGCGCCGATAAAATTCTAAAAGCACTTTATGACAAAGCATAAATATAATTATTTTATATTCCCTTTTTTACTTTTATTCGGGGAGTTTGCCTGAACAATATAAATGGCAAAGACAAAGCGGAAATGAATAAATACATTATGATCACCCGCCCGGCTCACCAGTCTGAAAAACTGGTTGAAGGCATAAACGCTGCCGGCGGTGATACCTTTTTATTTCCCACGCTCGCCATTGAACCCATTCCCCTTTCTAATGAGAACTTCGATAAAGTTAAGTTGATTAATCATTTTCACATGATTATTTTCATCAGTCCGAATGCTGTCGAACATGGACTGAATTATATTCGTGGGATCACACAGTTATCGAACGAAGTATTACTCGCCACGATTGGCCAGGGCAGTGCCCGGGCACTCGAGGCTTACCTGGGTAAAAAACCCGATATTGTGCCTGATGAAAATTTTAACTCTGAAGGTTTGCTCGCAACCCGGGCAATGCAGGAAGTTAAGAACAAAAGAATTTTAATCGTGCGGGGCAATGGCGGTCGTGAACTGTTAAAACAAACCCTGGTGCAACGCGGCGCACTGGTTGAATACCTTGATGCTTATCAACGGGTAAAACCGGTAATCGATACTCATGAACTTGTACTTAATTTGCAGAATAACCAGATAGCCGCTATTGTGATTACCAGTACTGAGAGCTTAAAAAACCTGGTTGATATGACACCGGAAAAAGTGCGAACCCAACTCTTGCAGCTGCCTTTGTTACTGATTAATAATCGACTTATTGATACTGCCAAAGAGGCAGGATTTAACGGTGAATTATACGTCGCAAACGAAGCCAGCGATAAGGCCATTATAGAAACATTAAAACTTAATAACTTGTTGTCATAAGTCACTTAGATTACGGAAACATCATGACAGATACCGAAAAAAAACCGGCAGTAGCAAAAGACAACACAAGCACCGATGTCGAAAAAACTAAACTAGTTGCTGACAAAAAAACAGGAAGCGCAAAACCTGGCAAGGCTACAGCGACAAGCAAACCCGCTAAATCTTCTAATG
>JAOUOK010000080.1 GCA_029880425.1 Gammaproteobacteria bacterium | reverse complement strand
TTAAGCCAATTTTTTGGTTTTACCCCTTGTTGCAGGGTTAGTATTAATTGGACTCACTGTTTTCCTGGTGGAAACGGCCTGGATCAATATTGTCATCATTTTACTTATTTCTGGAATTCTTTCCTTTCGACTTGAAAAGCTGCGCATCAGTATTGAAAAGAGCGTTGTCACTGAAGCAGAAAAAATAGAAGAAAGTAACATAGACAATACAGATGTCCAGCTTGAAAATATTGCAAACGTTATTACCCAGGTCATCGAAGTATCAAACCGGCAAATAGAAAGCTCACGCAACCAGACTGAAGATGCAATTTCCATGATGTCAGGACGTTTTACATCTTTAGTCGGCCGGTTAAATAATGCTGTCGAAGCAGCGAACCTCGCTAACGCGGAATTACCTGCTGAAGATGGGAGTGACTCAACATTACTGGATAATGTTTTTGCTGATAGTCGTAAACAATTACTGGGTGTTGTTACTAACCTGGGTGAAGCACTGGCAAACCGAAAATCATCTTTCGAACAACTCAAAGCGTTAGCCGACGATACGGCTATTCTGACAAGCATGGCGACCGGTGTAGAAAAAATTGCATCACAAACAAACCTACTGGCGTTGAATGCTGCAATAGAAGCAGCGCGTGCGGGTGATGTTGGAAGGGGGTTTGCCGTGGTTGCAGATGAAGTCCGTTCATTGTCTATTCAGTCAGGTGAAACAGGGCGACAAATTTTAAAAACGATTAACCATTTTACCAGTTCGGTTGAAAAAAACATGGAGCAGGCTACCCTGGCGATGAAAAAAGAAACCATGCTAGAAGAAGAAGGTTCAGCAACAATCAAGTCGGTGCTGGAAAGCATGGCCTGGATGACGAAAGGGCTATCTGAATCATCAGAAATTCTTAAGGATGAAAGTGTTGAAATTATTCGGGAAGTGAATGAAATTATTATCTCACTTCAATTCCAGGACAGAACCAGTCAAATATTACTTCATGTGATTGATGGGCTTAATGAGTTACCCAGGTTGATTAACGAGCAGTTACAGATGGTTTCAAATGGTGATATACATGAGATCAATATTGATCACATTCTAAGCACTTTAAAACTTAACTACACCACAGCCGAAGAAATGTCATTACATGAAGGTAAAGATGCCGTTGTTGCGGAGAGTGAAGTTGAATTATTTTAAGCAATAATTAATCAATTAAACTCATTATCTCCCAGCCTTTCATTTCTGCGTGTGTACGCAGCGTGTCATCAGGATCCACTGCAACAGGTTTTGTTACCATTTCTAATAATGGTAAGTCATTGTGTGAGTCACTATAAAAACAACTATTGGCAAGATTGCCGCCTGTTTCTTTTAACCAGTCTTTGAGCCTTTCAACTTTACCTTCTCGAAAACACGGTGTGCCGGAAACTTTTCCCGTATAACGGTTGTTAATGATTTCAGGTTCCGTGGCGAGGATGTGCTCTATTCCCAGTTCTTTGGCAATGGGGCCTGTGATAAAGAGGTTGGTCGCGGTAATAATGAGTAAGCTATCACCGTTATCCGTATGTTTTTGAATTAAGGCACGACTTTTATTGGTAATAATTGGCTGAATATATTCATCCATAAACTGTTGATGCAGGCGACTTAATTCATTCATCTCCATCTGGCTTAACGGTGCAAGGCTAAACTCGAGAAATTCAAATATATCCAGTGTTCCGGCAACATATTCATCATAAAAGCGCTGGTTTTCTTTTTCATACTGCCTGGCATCGACATGGCCGTGTTTAGACAGGAACTGCCCCCATAGGTAGTCACTGTCGCCGTTTAACAGGGTGTGATCCAGATCGAAAATTGCGAGTGTCACTGTTTTAGCCTTTAATTAAGAAGAAAAGCTAATGTTACCGTAAAAAGGGCGATATAGGCATGTTAGATAACACTAATATTTGTAAGTTATTAATTTATAAGGAAATAAATGTATTCTGATTAGATTTGATGATATGCGGTGAACATGAAACAATCTAAAGCAGTAAATAAAGAGAGTTGTTAAGTGATTGATACGGAAGGATACAGGGCCAACGTTGGTATTATATTAGTAAATACGGAAGGTGGCTTATTTTGGGCAAAAAGAATCGGTGAGGATGCCTGGCAGTTTCCGCAGGGCGGAATTCGGGAGACTGAATCAGCAGAGCAGGCTGTGTACCGTGAGTTACAGGAAGAGGTGGGTGTAACTAAAGATTCAGTTGAGTTGATTGGCTGTACACATGACTGGTTACGCTACAATATCCCGGAGAAGCTTATTCGTCGTCATCAAACACCTTGCTGTATTGGGCAGAAGCAACGTTGGTTTTTATTACGGTTTACCGGTGATGAATCAGATGTCTGCCTGGATAAAAGTGAAAAACCGGAATTTGATCAATGGCGCTGGGTTGATCACATGATTCCACCGCGTTCAGTTATAGCATTTAAGCGGGATGTTTATACCGAAGCATTAAACGAGTTACTACCATTAATCAGGTAAAGTTTTATACTTGATTTTGCCTGGATCGGGCAGTTGCCTGTTATGAATTAATATTCATAAACAATATTTGAAATTATAACGATATGTGATGATTACTTATGCTTGATATTTTGCGACGCATAGTTCAGGAAGTTAATCTTGCTCAAAACCTTGAGCAGGCACTGAACGTTATTGTGCATCGTGTAAAAAATGAAATGAACGTTGATGTTTGCTCAGTATTTTTGAGCAACGAGCTTGATAACGAGTATGTGTTAATGGCTACGGATGGCTTGAACCCCGATGCTATTGGAAAAGTTCGTTTAGGTCATGATAAGGGGCTGGTAAGTCTCATTGCGAAGCGGGCAGAACCGATTAACCTCGCCGATGCATGTCAAAACCCGCGTTACCAACATTTTCCCGAAGCAAGTGAAGAACCCTTTCATGGTTTTCTCGGTGTGCCCATTATTCAGCACCGTAAGATCCTCGGGGTGCTGGTTATTCAAAGTACTAAGATTCAAAAATTCAGTGATGATGATGAAACATTCTTAATTACAGTAGCCGCACAGCTTGCCGCGGCTATCGTGCATGCCGAGGCCAGTGGCGGTATTACGGGTTTACAACAGGCGAAAGATAAAACTAAACCAGAACAGGAAACAAAACCTATTCATGGTTTACCCGGTGCACCGGGTGTGGCAATTGGACCCGCGTTGGTTATATACCCGCCGGCAGATATTGATAAGATTCCTGATCGCTTTGTTGATGATGTTGAAAATGAAGTAAAAGTATTTGATGCTGCCGTTGAAGCTGTAGTTCAGGACATAACAAAACTCTCTGAAAGGTTAAAAAGTGTTTTACCCGAAGAAGATCGTGCTTTATTTGATGTTTACTTATTAATGTTAAATAGCCAGGCTATGTCAGGTATTACCCGTGACAGGATTCGTGAGGGAAACTGGGCACCGGGTGCTTTACGCGAGACTATCCAGGAACATGAAAAAGTTTTTCGTGAAATGGAAGACAGTTATTTAAGAGAACGTGCTGATGATGTGCGAGACCTGGGCCGACGTATCCTGATGCATTTGCAGGAAGAGACACAGGATAAAATAGAATTTCAAGAAAATACGATACTTGTTGGTGAAGATATTTCAGCCTCAATGCTGGCCGAAGTACCTACAGATAAATTAGCCGGTGTTGTTTCAGTTCGTGGTTCAAGAACTTCTCACGTTGCGATCCTGGCTCGTGCCATGGGCATTTCCGCTGTTATGGGCGCAACAGATTTACCCGTAGGTAAAATTGATGGTCGACTGGTTATTGCTGATGGTTACAGTGGTCGTATATTTATATCACCATCAGAGAAAGTTCAGGAAGAATTTAAGGAATTACTTAAGCAAGAAGAAAGTCTATCAGATGAACTTACTGCGTTACGCGATCTTCCTGCGCAAACTGAAGACGGTATAAAAATTTCATTATTAGCAAACTCTGGTTTATTGTCAGACATTACCCCAAGTTTGCAAAGTGGTGCAGAAGGTATCGGTCTTTACCGGACTGAATTTCCTTTTATGTCACGACAAAAATTTCCCAGTGAAGAAGAACAACGTAACATATACCGCCAGGTGTTAGAAAGTTTTCATCCCCGCCCGGTGACATTACGTACACTTGATGTTGGTGGTGATAAAGCCTTACCTTATTTCCCAATCGAAGAAGATAATCCCTTTTTAGGCTGGCGCGGCATTCGCATAACTTTAGATCACCCTGAAATATTCCTGGTGCAAGTGAAAGCCATGATGCGTGCAAGCATTGGGCTGAATAATTTAAAAATATTGTTGCCGATGATTAGTGATGTTGGTGAATTAAATGATTCATTAGGACTCATTCACCAGGTGTATGGTGAGTTACTAGAAGAAGGCGAAGATGTAGTGATGCCTCAAATTGGTGTCATGATCGAAGTACCTTCTGCCGTTTACCAGGCTGGCAACCTGGCACGTCGTGTTGATTTTCTTTCAATTGGTACAAATGATTTAACCCAGTACTTACTTGCGGTTGATCGGAATAATGCACGAGTTGCTTCACTTTATGATTCATTACATCCCGCGGTAATACGTGCAATCTTGCAGGTTGTTGAAAGTGCAGGTGCACATAATATCCCGGTAAGTGTTTGTGGCGAGATGGCCGGTGATCCGGTTGCAGCACTCCTTTTACTTGCCATGGGAATTGATAGCCTGAGTATGAGTGTTGCGAGTTTACCGCGGGTTAAATGGGTCGTGCGCAATGTCACTCGTGAACGGGCTCGAAAGATACTAAGTGAGATTTTATTACTCGAAGATGCTGCAGGTATCCGGAAATACCTGAATGAAACGTTTGAAAAAGCAGGCATGGGTGGCCTGGTTAGAGCAGGGAATTAATCATAAGTATTTTTTGATTAATTTTAAAGCATTAGAATAAGACTAATAAATGTTTAGGTTTGAATAAAACCAGTATTATCCAACTTAAATAAAAGACAGCTTTAAAAAAGCAATATTTAAACTATACTTTTATTATGTAAAGAGATAATAAAAAAGGAGAGGAAAAAAATGACTGATATTAATATAGTTGATGTAACTCTTCACATTGATAATAATCTGGACACTGCAATACGTGAAGCTGTAGAGAAACAGCTTCGTACTTTAAATGGTGTAATAAGTGTTCATATGCCAGCCGATAAACTTCACCTGGTAGAAGTTTCTTATAATCCTGAAGATGTGAATTCAGAAACAATTGAACATAGTATTCGGGAGCTTGCAGGTAAAGTAGAGTTAATTGGACTTTAATTTTTAAAATTATTTTTTTAGTAGTTACCACTACTCATTCAATAATAAGATAAAGGAGAGTGGTATGAAGCCGGTAATTCATCCTGATTCATTTGAATGGTGGTTTTGGCCTGTAATCTTTGTATTTTTGCTCGCCGGTATGCTGGGTTGGCAGGAAGGGTTTTATATCGTAATCAGCATAAGTGCGATTCAATCTGTATATTTTATTTATAAAGAAAAAAGTCTTCGTGCCTTTCCTTCACAGGTACGTTTTGTTTACCTTTTATTCACCGTTATTGGCCTGTTTGACCCAACCTATATCTGGTATGGGTTGATGACAGTGTCAACCTTTATGGTGGCTTTCTTTGATAAGTGCCTGTTGGCAAGAATGCTTATTTTTATGCCCTGGAATAAGAATGTTATACCGAGCTGGAAATAATGACAGGATTTTTAAGATTGTTAAGTGAACTTAATTAAATAAGGCAAGTAACTCACCTGCAGTTCCACGTTTTTTACCATTACAACTTATAAAGCGTTGCACGTGAAACTTGGTTATCTTATTTGCTTTATCATAAGCCTTACGGGTAAACGCGGTATTATGATTGGATATTAAAATCGGGATACCCTTGGCGGAAGTTTGTTTTGCTAACTCAGCGAGTTGTTGTTGTTTTTCAATATTAAATCCACCGCTACTATAACTGGTAAAGTTTGCAGATGATGAAAGTGGCACATAAGGAGGATCACAATATATCACATCACCTTTCCTGGCTGACTGGATGACCTCTTCAAAACTCGATAAAACAAATTCCGCGTTTTGTGCTTTCTCATGAAAAACAAGCATTTCTTTTTCAGGAAAATAGGGTGCCTTGTATCGGCCGAAAGGAACATTATACCCGCCTTTTAAATTATAGCGGCAAAGCCCGTTATACCCGTGCCGGTTAAGGTAAACAAATAACATGGCACGCTTGTATTGATCTTTTGTTTCGTTAAATTGCTTGCGCAGTTTATAGTACTGTTCTTCGTTATTATATTTCGGTGTAAAATAGTGACGGCATTTTTTAATAAAGGTTATACCTTCTTTTTTTAGCAGGTTATATAAGTTGATAAGATCAGGGTTGTTATCATTAATAATGTAACGCTCATAATCGGTATTAAGAAAAACAGCAGCAGAGCCAGCAAAGGGTTCAATTAAACATTTACCTTGTGGCAGCGCTTTTCTTACACGGTCAATAATACGGTATTTATTACCCGCCCATTTTAAAAAGGGACGGATATTAGTTGGTTGTTTATGATTATTTTTTAACCTGGCTACCATTAATACAATCTGAATAAAATTCGTTAAGGCTAAATTGCTTTTGCAAACATTTTTGACTTGCGCTGATAATTATAAAGTGACTGTCGCTTAACCGGTAACTTTTTAATATCAGTTGAAACAAAATCCCGTTCACGAAACCAGTGTGCAGTCCGGGTTGTTAATACAAATAATTGTTTAATACCAAGTTGCCGGGTTTGCCGTTCGATATATTTTAATAATTGATCACCGCGTCCTTCACCCTGGTAATCCGGGTGCACAGCCAGGCAGGCAAGTTCGGCAACCTTGTCCTGTAGATAAGGGTAAAGAGCGGCACAGGCGATAATCATTCCATCACGCTCAACCACGGTGAAATGTTCGATTTCCATTTCCAGTTTCTCACGTGATCGCCTGACCAGGATATCTTCAGTTTCCAGTGGCGTAATAAGTTCGATCAGGCCTGCAAGGTCATCAATGCTTGCAGGACGAATATCTTCAAAACTCTCTGAGGTGATCAATGTGCCACAGCCATCACGGGTAAACAGCTCGAGTAACAGCGCACCTTCAATATTACGGTTAATGACATGGGTGCGTTCAATATCATGTTGGCAAGCTTTTATCGCACTGGCCAGGCAGCGTTTTACAGGTGCTTGTAGCTTGTTATTTATGTCA
>JAOUOK010000079.1 GCA_029880425.1 Gammaproteobacteria bacterium | reverse complement strand
GTCAGTGGAGCGATTTTGCTGAGAAGCTACCGGCCGATGAGCCCGAGGGTGGTGATAAGGAAGAATTTATTGATGCAGTGATTGTCCAGGCAAAAGAACAACTCGGCACCGATGACTACCGTTTTATTTTTGATACCGGTTTAAATTATATCCTGGATGATATACGTGATGACCTTGCGCATTTCGGTGTTGTTTACGAAGAGTGGTTCTCAGAGCGTAGCTTAACCGACAACGGTTTAGTTAAAGAAGCAGTAGAACGTTTACAGAAATCTGGGCACGTTGATGAAAGAGAAGGTGCATTGTGGTTTAAATCTACTGATTTCGGTGATGAAAAAGATCGCGTTCTGGTGCGTGCGAATGGCCAGTCGACCTACTTCGCCTCTGACATCGCCTACCACATGAATAAGCTCGAACGTGGTTATGACCAGGTCATCGATGTCTGGGGTGCCGATCATCATGGCTATGTACCACGGGTTAAAGCTGCGATGGAAGCAGTGGGTGACGATCCGAAAAAGCTGCATGTATTGTTAGTCCAGTTTGCCATTCTTTACCGTGGCAAAGAAAAAATGCAAATGTCGACCCGCTCGGGTGAATTTGTCACCCTGCGCCAGTTACGCAAGGAAGTGGGCAGCGATGCCGCGCGTTTTTTCTATGTTATGCGTAAGTGTGAACAGCACCTTGATTTTGATTTAGACCTGGCAAAATCAAAATCAAATGAAAACCCGATGTATTACATTCAATACGCGCATGCCCGTGTTTGCAGTGTACTGCGTCAACTTGATGAAAAAGGTTACACGCATGACCAGGAAAATGGGCTTGCTAACCTCGACAAGTTAAGCGAACAACATGAACAGGCCCTGATGACTACCTTAAGCAAATTTGCCGAGCTAATTGAAAAAGCCGCGCTGAATCATGAGCCACATCAACTTGCACATTACCTGCGTGAGTTAGCCAATGATTTCCATACTTACTACAATGCTCACCAGTTTATTGTTGAAGATGAAGCCATGCGTAATGCCCGTTTATGTTTAATTAAAGCAACTAAACAAGTGTTGCAAAATGGTTTAGGCTTACTGGGTGTTTCAGCACCGGAAGAAATGTAAATTTTGCAGGTCTGAATTTATTCGGACAAAATAAAAATTAAGAATAGATGTTAGAAATATAAAATTCAGCAGAGATATAATAAACAATGCCACGCGATTACGCCAAAAATCAACACAATGAACATAAGCCCATTCCCGGCTGGATCTGGATGCTGGCAGGCCTGGCGATCGGTTTATTTGTTTCACTGCTTATTTATATAAAAGATAACAGTTCAGGCAAACTTGCTATCACCGAAACTGTATCAAAAGTTTTTCAACCGCAAAAACAAACTGACACACGTGAAGTTAAGAAAACCCAACCAACCCAACCAGCTGAACCTGCTGCCAGCAGCAAACCAAAGTTTGATTTTTATACGATTCTGCCTGAACTTGAAGTCGCTATTCCGGAACATGAATTACTCAAAACGCCCGATAGCTCAACTGAAAAACAAAGCGCCATGCAATACATGTTACAGGCTGGTTCATTTAAAAAATTTGAAGAAGCTGACAAGTTAAAAGCACGCCTGGCTTTGGAAGGTATTGAAGCTGCGATTCAAAAAGTAAAAATTAATGATACCGATACCTGGCATCGTGTACGCATCGGACCACTTAACTCGGTTAAAGCATTGAACCAGACACGTCTGCGTTTGCGCAATTTAGGTATAGCGTCTATCGTGGTAAAAAATAAAAGCTAAATTTTAAAAGATTAAACCACAGGGGACACGAAGGTTCACAGTAAAAACTAAAAAGAACCCGGTAAACCGCCGTGTCTTCTCTGATAAATTATTTATTCTCTGCATAGTTCAAACCTGAATTCTATGTGATACTTCAGTCATGCACTTTATTGTAATTTTTCTATTAGTTATCGCGATCTTATTTGGGCCACAATGGTGGGCGCAATATACTTTCCGCCGTTATGCAAAGCCCTTAGATAGACTTCAAGGTACCGGTGGTGAACTGGCTCGTCACTTACTTGATCGCTTTGATATGAGCCATGTAAAAGTAGAGAAAACCGATCCAGATTCTGATCATTATGATCCCAACGATCTTGCAGTCCGCTTATCACCAAATAACTTTGATAATAAATCTTTAACCGCCGTTGCCGTTGCCGCGCATGAAGTCGGGCACGCCATTCAACATCACCGTAAAGAATCATTACTCGCCTGGCGCAGTCGCCTCGCCGTGTTCGCTGACTCGGTACAGAAATTTGGAGTGGCTGCCATGATGGTGATGCCGGTTGTTACAGCGGTAACGCGGGCTCCGGCACTCGGCGGTTTTTTATTTTTTATCGGTATTGGTTCGATGTTTATGGCAACACTGGTACACCTTATTACCTTGCCGGTTGAGACTGATGCCAGTTTTAATAAGGCGCTGCCTATTCTTGAAGCGGGTTATGTTGAGAAAGAGGATATGCCGAAGATACGTCGTATACTAAGAGCTGCAGCCTTAACCTACTTAGCTGGCTCAATGGCAAGCCTGTTAAATCTATGGCGCTGGATTGCAATACTTCGTCGTTAGTAAAACCCAGCAGAATTTTTTAGCTTTTATTAACAGACTTATTCTGCAGTTGAGGTTCTTCTTTAATGCGCCAGATCATAAACAGTAATACCAGGGCAAGCGCAATTAAGTACAACTGAACATGAATATTATTATAATAAATAGCTAGCGATATTGAAAAAGAAATTATGATAAGAAAAGTCGCTTTATATTTTACCTGCCGCGATACTACTTTCTTTTCTTCCCATTCTTTTAAAGCCGGTCCAAACACTGCGTTATTTAATAGCATTTGATGAAATCTTGGTGAGCTCTTTGAAAAAAAAATCAGGGCAGCAATCATGAAAGGGGTGGTAGGCAGTATCGGTAATATCACTCCCAGCATGCCCAGCGCAATGCTGATCCAGCCAAAAATAATCAACAGGTGATTTTGTAAGATTTTTCTCATTGCGAAATGATATTTTTTCTAAAAACACGCGTAATTGATAAAGATCAATTACTTGTTAATTTTTGCATGGTGAAAACACGCTGACATCTTTAGCTAATCAATTAGGATTCACTAAAATTATAATGCTTTTCTATCGGTTCAATAATTTTCCATGTACAGGACATGCCTTTAGGAAATATGACTAAATCACCACGTTCAATTGTCACCGGCTCACCACCATCCGGTGTAACGATGGCTTCACCATCAATTATGTAACATGTTTCTGTCATCTGGTATGTCCACGGAAATTCAGAAACTTCTTTTTCCCATGTTGCCCAGTCAAACACACCCATCACTTCCATCTTCATTGAGGATGCATTTTTTTCTACTAAAATTTTATCCATGTTTAAAACCTCTTAACTAAAATACTTTTTTACTACTTACACTAAAATTGTCAGCGCGAAATAATTTTCGTTCCTGTGTTGGGAATGATTAAAGTGCTAATCACACCATTTTGCGACACGGGCTCGTGCCTGCTTCATCGCTATCTCATATTGTTTTTTATCCAGCAATATACGATTACCTTTTTCATCTAAATCATATAACGCGCTTGCTGATTCCTGTCTTTTAAGTTGATCACGCGCAGCATTACAGCGGGCATTTTTTAACTCTTCCTGCTTTTTCTTTTTTCTTTTCTCTTCTGAAAGAATTTTATTTTCTTCATCAAGCGCATTAATAAACTTTTTTTGTTTATTTACCCGTTCCTGTGTTGTTAACGATGGGGTAGATGTTCCGGAATCAATATATCGTTTTTTAATTTTAACTTCTTTCGCGCTTTTACTTTTAGGTTTGCTGCCATAATGCACCTGGCCATCTTCATCAACCCACTTATAAACTGATGCCGCATTAACTGAATTCAGCATTAATGATAGCACCGAGATTAAAAATAAATAAAAAGATGGTTTACTTAAAGTCATTTGATAAACCCTTTTAGCTTAACCGTTCTAAGCGTAACCGTTGCCTGTCATCGAATAAATGGCGAGCCCCAATCCATGTTGCCAGGATAGCTGAAAATCCCGTGCCCGCTGTAATTAAAAACATAATCAATATCTGGTATTTTACCGCTTCTACCGGATCAGTACCCGATAAAATTTGACCTGTCATCATACCCGGTAAACTCACCAGGCCTGCTGCTGCCATGGCGTTGATCATTGGAATCATGCCGATACGTACACTATCCCTGGTGATATCAGCTATCGCGGTACGCCAATCCTGGCCTAATATCAGGCGTGCTTCAATAATTGCACGTTGTTGCCATGCCGTCGTGGTTAACTTATCCAATGCAAGAGCAACACCTGTCATGGTATTACCCAGCATCATACCCAGTAAGGGAATCGCGTATTGCGGGGTATACCACGGATCAGTTCCGACAATAACAATTAATGCATAAACAGTAAGGGCAAAGGATGAAACAAACATTGACAATGTGCCAAGGCCATAGCCCCAGACTCCACCAAAGCGCCGCTGTTGCCGTGCCATGACTTCACGCCCGGCTATTAATAACATCAGGACAGATAAAGCTGAAACCCACAATAAACTGACATGGGCAAAAAGTGCTTTTAATACCAGGCCAATTAATAATAATTGCAGTACTGTCCGGATAGCAGCAATAATTATCCTGTTAGTTAGACCCAACTTTAAAATAAATGAGATAAAGGCAAGTGCAACAACCAGTAAGGCCGCCATGGTTAAATCAATCGGCGAGAGTGAAATCACGTTCATACCTTCACCTCTTTAATCTCATTATTCTGAATTTTAAAGACACGATGAGCTAAACGTTTTATTTGTTCATTATCGTGACTGACCCAGATCACGGGAACATTAAACTCATCAACATAATTTTTAATAACAGTCTCAACTCTTTTTACGCTCTCTGCATCCAGGCTTGCAGTAGGTTCATCGAGTAATAAAGCTTTAGGTTTAAGCTGTAATAAACGTGCAATCGCTAAACGTTGTTTCTCACCGGTTGAACAGCGCGATACTTCCCAATCAAGGCTTCCAGCAGGCAAGTTAAGCTTATCCAGGTAATCATCTTTTACCGGTTGAAAATGATCACCCACCTGGTCGTGCCACCATGCACTCTCAGCAGGTAACAATCCAACCCATTTTCGCCATAGTACCGGGTTTATTTCACTGCATTTTTTTTCATCCAGGTATGCTTCACCCTCATGCTCTATTAAATCAGCAATTGCCCGAAGAATAAGCGATTTTCCTGAGCCTGAAGCTCCCGATAAACACACAATCTCACTAGTAACCTTTACATTAAAAGGTTTAAGTATTTGCACCTGTAATTGCTCTAAACGTAAAGTTGCCATGCTACTTGTCTTTATTTTTATTTAAACCGCTGTTATAAAGTAACTATTCTATCAATAACTGCATAAAATAGGTTGTTATGTCAAAAGAAGAAATATCAGGAAATGGACCATATAAAGTTGAACTTGAAGTTGGTGAACACTGGTTATGTGCTTGTGGTAAATCAAAAAACCAGCCTTATTGTGACGGAAGCCATCAAGTGACGGAAACTGAGCCTGTTAAGCTGTCTGTTGATGAAAAAAGAAAATATCAATTTTGCGGCTGTAAAAAAACTAAAAACCCGCCATTTTGCGATGGAAGTCATTACCAGTAATAAAAATAATACATAAAAAAAGGCGCCGAAAAAATTCGGCGCCTTAAAGAGTTCACAAATATCTGTGAGCTTTTACCTAAATCTTACAGACCTGAAGTCCTTATAGACCCGAACCACGTGAACCAGTAAATTCTGGGTAAGCTTCCATACCACACTCAGAAAGATCAGTTCCTTCGAACTCTTCTTCTTCGCTAACACGGATTCCCATAATTAACTTGATCACGTACCAGGTAATAAAGCTTGCAGCGAATACCCAGACAAAGATAGTTAAGCCACCCGCGATTTGACCCATGAATGAAGCACCATCATTTGTTAAAGGCACTGCTAACAGACCCCAGATACCAACTACACCATGAACAGAGATAGCACCCACCGGGTCATCAATTTTCATTTTGTCGAGTGTCAGGATAGAGAACACTACTAACGCACCACCTACAGCACCAATTAAAGTAGCCGCTAAAGGTGAAGGCGTGTCAGGACCTGCAGTGATTGCAACTAAACCAGCTAATGCACCGTTTAATGCCATGGTTAAATCAGCTTTGCCGAATAAAACACGAGCAATAACTAAAGCAGCAATGACACCACCGGCAGCAGCAGCATTCGTATTTAAGAACACCATTGCAACAGCATTAGAGTTAGCAATATCGCCCAGTTTTAATACTGAACCACCGTTAAAGCCAAACCAACCCATCCATAAGATAAACGTACCTAATGTTGCTAAAGGTAAGTTTGCACCAGGAATTGCGTTTACTTCACCGTTAGGACCGTATTTACCTTTACGTGCACCGAGTAAAATTACACCAGCTAAAGCAGCTGCAGCACCGGCCATGTGAACGATACCTGAACCAGCAAAGTCACTGAAACCAAGGTCACCCAGGCTGTACATACCAAACACTGAACCACCACCCCATGTCCAGTTACCTTCCATTGGGTAGATGAACGCAGTCATAACAACAGCAAATAAAACGAATGACCATAACTTCATACGCTCAGCAACCGCACCAGATACGATAGACATAGCAGTCGCTACGAATACAACCTGGAAGAAAAAGTCTGAAGCATTTGAATAAACAGAATCACCACCAAAACCTGCTTTTGCAGATTCAGCTAAGACAGTCGCAGTTAATGCATCAGCATTTGCAGCGCCATCTAACGCTATGTCTTTTAAGAAAACACCACCGTCATACATAATGTCATAACCAACAACCATGTACGCAGTACAGGCAACCGCGAATAAAATAACATTCTTGGTTAATATTTCAGTTGTATTTTTAGAGCGAACCAGGCCCGCTTCGAGCATGGCAAAACCTGCTGCCATCCACATCACCAATGCACCCATTACAAGGAAGTAAAAGGTATCGATGGCGTACTGAAGTTCAAAAATTTGATTTTCCATCTTTATCTACTCCTCTTATAACGCTTCATTACCGGACTCACCGGTACGAATACGAACAGCTTGATCGATACCAGAAACAAAAATCTTGCCATCGCCGATTTTTCCGGAATGTGCAGACTTTTGAATACCTTCAATAACCTGGTCAACCAGGTCAT
>JAOUOK010000078.1 GCA_029880425.1 Gammaproteobacteria bacterium | reverse complement strand
TAGTACAGTATTGCACACCGACTACCGGTTATAACCGCGGGCTCTCTGGTTACCGTTACAATGGTATCTGCGCACGTCATAACGAGATAGATTTCGTTGAAGCCTTGGACTACGGCCTCGCAGTTTATAAAGAAGTACAAATTCTTAAAAATCTAAAAAACCAGCATCAAAAAGAACAAGGTTATATTCACAGGTTAGAAGATGAACTTCGTTTTAAGGAAGAACAGCTGATCAGTGGCCGCTTATCAAAAGTAAAAGCTGTAATCATACTCAATGAAACTAAAGAAATTGCCGAAGAACTCGGTAAAGCGAAAAGTAATTTATCTGCTTTAGATTATGATATTAACAAGCAATCTCGTAGAGTTTCGAGAATGAAACATCAAAGCGGCTATCATTAAATATCAAAGAAGATAAAATATTGCCACGACCGGAATCTAACTTGCTGATTCCAGTCATAGCATCTTTATTTTTTACTACTTATATAAACGTTGCAAGAATTGCATCATTTCATTCCATGAATCTTTATCTGCCTTTTCCTGGTAAGCCAGCGGAATTTCAAACCTGGCACCTAGCTTATCCGCATCAGGATTAGTAAAGGCATGTTTTGCACCGGGGTAGTTTACAAATTTATAATCAACGTTTGCAGCTTCCATTTCTTTTTTAAACGCGGCGATACTTTCTGCCTTAACAAAAGGATCAGCCTGACCATTAAGCACTAACACCTTGGCTTTAACCTTGCCTTTTTTTGCTGCATCTTTAGTCCCGAGGCTACCATGAAAACTGACTACACCATCAAGGTCAACACCGCGTCGCGCCATTTCAAGAACGATACCGCCACCAAAACAATAACCAATAGCTGATATTTTATCTTTATCTACATTTTTCTGCTTTTGTAAATAGTTATACGCAGCCATAAAACGTTTTTCGGCAACTGCCATGTTCTTTTTAACTTCACCTGAAAACTTTCCGGCATCTTTAGGGTGCGAAGCATTTTTACCGTTACCATACATATCCAGTGCAATTGCGCGATAACCCAGGCTGGCTAACATACGAGCCCTTCTCTTTGCGTACTCATTATGTCCCCACCACTCATGCACAACAATAATGGCCGGGCGCTGACCTTTTACTTCTAGATCAGTAGCATAATAACCAATCATGTCGATATCACCGTCACTGTACACAAACTCTTCTGTTACAACGGTAGCCTGCGCTGAAAAAGATAGCAGTATTAATAAAGCTAATAATTTTATTTTTATTTTCATTACTCTTTTCCTTGAATGTTATTTTTTAATTAACCTTCGCGGCCATCAATACGGGCCTTAAGTAACATCGGTGTATAGGCAATTGCGAAGATAGTGAAAGCCACGATCCACAAGCCGCTGGCGATCTGAATTAATTGTAGATAAAAATCATGCATAAACATAGGTATGATTACTCTTACAATTGCTGCAACATTAAGAATAATAAATGATAAAACCATCCAGCTGCCCAGCACCATTTCGCGCCCGGTATGACCAATACTGACCCGAGCCATCATGCCAAGTGTCATCATGCCTATACCCCCCACGGTAAAGGCGTGATATGAAAATGCATTCTGGCTAAAATCAAAAATCATCAGGCTTTTTAATATAAAGCCGAAAATAATCCATGCATAGGCGACTTGTAATACCCAAACCAGCGGTACATACCAGATAAGGTTTGAGTACCAGCCATATAAACGAATCGCATTAATCAGGGCAGCAAAAATGGCCAGGTAACCGGTAACCACGCTCCAGCCAAAAAAAACATCACTGATCGCTGTAAGCAAAACACTGATCGCGGATAAATATTCTATTGCATTCCATTTTATTGTTGTGACGCCGGCGACCCCTCTTTCGGTAAAGAAAGGAATAACCCTGCCGCCCATCACAACGATCAATACTATGACAAGGTAAACCATTGCCCGGCTTCCCATCACAATATTGACATCAACCACTTTTAGCGCACTTAAGTGTACCGCAAGATTTGCTGCGGCCATGATGAGTAATAAAGGAACAAAAACAATGTTTGACCACTGTTTCATCCTGATAACTGGTATCGCAAGTATAAGGGCTACTAATGGCAGAAAAATAATGTCCACCGTGGCAATTAGCCAGTGAGGAAGATCTGTCATAAACGGGGCAAAGCGTCCGGCTAAAAAGACTACAGTTAACAACATTAAACGCCAGCCATTAATCATTTTAATGCCAGTCCAGTTACCCGCAGCGGTTAATAAAAAGCCGGCAATTACCGCGGCCGTATAACCAAATAACATTTCATGTGCGTGCCAGCCTGTCGGTGTGTAATAACCTGAAACAGAAATTTTACCGCTAAGCTGCAAGAACCATAAAATAATTAACAGGACCGCTGAAAAGCCCGCTAAAAGAAAAAAGGGTCTGAAGCCTAAAGCAAAAGGTGCATAACTGTCTTTACTTACATACTTTTCAGGGTCTTCAATATTAAGTGCCATGGTATTTCCTTTATTTGTTCGTATAGCTGTTACTGATTAAGCGTTTGCACTTTCAAGTTCTTCACTGACTTCTAACCAGTCCATTTCAACTTGTTGTAAACTGCTATCAACCTTCCCCTGTTGTTCGAGTAATAATTTTAATTGTTCTTTGTTATTTTCGTTATAAATATCGTTATCCGCCAGTTTTTCCTCTAGCGACTCTTTAGTTAAACTTAACTCTTCCAGTTGTTTCTCAAGTTTTTTTAACTTGTTTTGCAAGGGTTTAAGTAAGCGTCTTTTTTCAGCGGACTCTTGCCTGAGTTGTTTTTTGCTTTGCGTGTCATTATTGGTGGCTGCATGACTTTTATTTTCAGCAGCAGATCCTTTTTTATTTTCCTGGCTTAACCAGCTGCGATAATCATCTAGGCTACCATCAAATTCTGTTACCTTACCATCGGCCACCAGTAACAGTTGATCCGTTACCGTACGTAACAGGTGACGATCATGCGAAACAATAATCATAGCACCTTCAAATTCCTGCATCGCCACCGTTAGTGCGTGACGCATTTCAAGATCAAGATGGTTAGTCGGTTCATCAAGCAATAGAAGGTTAGGTTTTTGATAAACAATTAACGCCAATACCAGGCGTGCTTTTTCCCCACCGGATAAAGGAGCAACAGGTTCAATTGCCATATCATTATGAAAATTAAAGCCCCCCAGGTATTTTCGCAAATCACTTTCAGTCGCGTTTGCATCAAGGCGTTGCAAATGCAGTAAGGGACTGGCATCAAAATCAAGTTGTTCCAGCTGGTGCTGGGCAAAGTAACCAATATTGAGTTCTTTTGCTTCGACAAGCTTGCCCTTTAAAATTTTCAGATCGCCCGCTAATAATTTAATTAAAGTCGATTTACCGGCACCGTTATGACCAAGTAAACCAAGCCGATCACCCGGGTGAATAGTGATGCTCACATTATGTAATAATGGCTCCTCATTGTAACCAATAGCCGCTTCATCCAGGGTAATCAGCGGGTTGGGCATTTTATCTGCTTTCTTAAAAGTAAAATTAAACGGTGAATCAACATGCGCCGGTGCAATTAACTCCATGCG
This sequence comes from Gammaproteobacteria bacterium, assembly GCA_029880425.1. Taxonomy (GTDB): domain Bacteria; phylum Pseudomonadota; class Gammaproteobacteria; order UBA6429; family Thiohalophilaceae; genus JAGLTQ01. The sequence continues at coordinate 3,674 of JAOUOK010000078.1, read as the reverse complement.
TTCCAGTGCTTTTACCCGGCTTTGCGCCTGCTTGGCTTTGGTTGCTTTTGCCTTGAAACGTTCAACAAATTTTTGCATGTGTTGCACTTCACGTTGTTGTTTTTCATAGGCAGACTGTTGTGATGCCAGGTATTCAGCACGACGCACTTCAAAGGCAGAGTAATTGCCGCTATATAAGGTAATACCCTGGTTCTCAATATGGGCAATATTATCGGCAACATTATCAAGAAAATCCCTGTCATGAGAGATAAGTAATAACGTGCCTTTATAACTCTTGAGCCAGGCTTCAAGCCAGATAACCGCATCAAGATCAAGGTGATTGGTAGGCTCATCAAGTAACAATATATCTGAGCGGCACATTAAAGCCTGGGCCAGGTTCAGGCGCATACGCCAGCCACCTGAAAACTGCTTCACGGCATGACTTTCCTGGGCTGGGCTAAAACCCAAACCATGCAGTAATGTCGCAGCACGGCTATTCGCACTATAGCCATCAATAGCTTCCATTTCAGCATAGTGATGCGCCAGTGTTTCACCCTGGTTGGCATGTTCTGCTTCTTTGATCGCTTGCTCAAGCTGACGTAACTGGACATCACCATCCAGAACATATTCAATTGCAGTGGTATCCAGTGCCGGTGTTTCCTGCGCCACATGCGCGATGGTCAGGTTTTTGGGTATAAAGACATCACCTAAGTCGGCATGAAGATGACCAAGAATAAGCGCAAATAAACTTGATTTGCCAACCCCATTGCCGCCGGTAATACCCACTTTCTGGCCATGGTGAATAGTCAGGTCAACACCCTGGAGTAACTCGCGAGGACCGCGGCGAAGTGATAAATTTGTAAACTTAAGCATGCCGCGCAGTTTACCAGATATGTAGCAAGGTTCAGCGTAATTAAAAAGTAAAAATCTCCATGCCACTGAGAACAAGTACCACCAGACACTTCCTATAACAGGTCAAAATTGATTAAAAGCAGTGGTATTACATTATCTTACCAAGTATTTAAATTTAACAGCTTAGAACTATTTCATTTTTAATTTTAAGTTTTTCGCTTTCTTAACCCACACGTCAAAGTAAAGACTGACAGCACAAAAACATGACCTAGCTCAAGTAAGATTAAATTTATAAAAATAGTCCTTTTATACTGCTAAAAATTAAGCCATTATAAATATTAGAAAACGCTAATATTAAAGAGTCATTCTGAAACCCAATGCTGCATCGCAACAAATTTAAGGCATTGGCATGAAAATACTGGCTATGAGACGTACTGTGGGGGCGCCAATGACTAAACAGGTAAAAAACATCCTTTATGTCCGCTTACCCTGCTGGAAAATTTACCCTGGTGGTGTTATTTATGTCGCTGATTATATTCATAAACAACGCCCAGACATTAACCAGCAAATTATTGACCTGGCTATTATCCCTCCCACTCAACGTAAACAGGCTCTCAGGGAAAGTATTGATGCCATGCAGCCAGACATTGTGGCATTCTCATGGCGCAACATGCAGTCATTTGGCCCCCACCCTGAAGATGATGCGCTTGATGTTGTGATGAATTATGATCATTCACCAAATCCATGGCGGCGAATTAAAGCCGCATTTTCTGCAATTAAAATCATCTATGAATATTCAGCTAGCCGCATTCGCAATTTTGGTTTTATGCACCTTGCACGCAAGATGATGCCGGACAGTCGCATTGTTATCGGTGGTACAGCAGTATCCATCTTTGGTAAATATGTCGCTAAGAAATGCCCTAAAAATAGTATTGTCGTGGTTGGTGAAGGTGAAGCTGCAATGCTATCTATTATTGACGGAGAAAAAATTACAGTTGGTGAATGTTATTGTAAAAATGAAAAAGGTGAAGTGAACTTCACTCAACGTCAACATAACTTTAACCTGCAAGATCTCTCCAGTGTTAATTTTAATTATGTCGAATCTATTTTTCCTGCCTTCCATCAATATACAAACGACTATATTGGTGTACATACGAAACGAGGCTGTCCATACCAGTGCCATTTCTGCTTGTATAACAAGATAGAAGGGGCTCGGCAACGTTATCGGGATCCTGTTGAAATTGTCGATGAGATTGAAGGGTTATACACACGTTTTGGAATTCATAAGATCTGGTTTACCGATGCTCAATTTTGCTCTACCCGTCGCAGTACACATCATGTAGAAGAAATTCTTGATGAAATTATCAGGCGTAAACTTAAAATAAAATGGACGGGTTATATCAGGCTCAACTACCTTACCACTGAGTTAGCAGGAAAAATGCTGGACTCTGGACTGGCCAGTTTAGACCTGTCATTCACCGGTACGCAAGAAGTCATCGATAGCCTCACCCTGGGTTATTCGCTTGATCAACAAATGCAGGCATTCCAGATGTTTAAGGATGCTGGCTATACCAATCAAAAAGTTAAACTTTATATGCCACTCAATGCACCTGGTGAAACAGTCGTCACATTACAGAAAACTATAAACCGCATCAAAGAGCTCTATACCATGTTCGGCAGAGATAATGTTTTACCTTTTATTTTCTTTATTGGCATACAACCAGGGACGCCTGTTGAAAAATTGTTAATCGAGCAAGGTTACCTCAAAAAAAACTATAATCCGCTCAGCCTTAATCCTTTTGTTATTAAGAAGCTTCTTTACAACCCCAAACCACTTGGACAAATAATTGCTCGCAGTTACCTTAGAGCTGTTGATAGTCTGAAGAGTAATAATGAGTACATAGGTCGCAGCACCATAGATCTTATCGAGCAAGAACTAAAAAAACCTGCATACCAGCCTGCTCTCCGACAATTAGTGCAACAAACGGTTATAGCGCCAGATTAAATTTTTATCTATTATAGTGTAAAAACATTTATATACAGGAAACACTATGAATACACATTTAGTTATCACTGCACTGGGAAATGATAAACCCGGTATTGTTAATAAGTTATCAAAAGCCATTCTGGAACATGGTGGAAATATTACCGAAAGTCGGATGATGGCTCTTAGTGGTGAGTTTGCTATGATGTTGCTTGTAGCAGGTGAAGAAGATTGCATTGCTGACATCAACTCAAAGCTCAATGATATCGGAGACAATCTTGGCCTGACGATTGTTGCTAAAGCAACAACATTAAAAGAACCAGAACAAAAACGATTACCTTATCATGTAACCGTGGTATCAATGGATCACCCGGGTATCGTGCATGATATTTCAGATTTCCTTTCCAGCCGCAATCTCAATATCGAAGAAGTTGAAACTAAAACATACCCCGCTGCACATACTGGAACGCCAATGTTTTCACTTGATATGATTATCAGTATACCGACAGATAGCTCTATACGTACTTTACGTGATGAGTTTTTAGTTTTTTGTGATGACCTGAACCTGGATGCAAGTCTCGAAAGTAAACGTTAACTTCAGATAATTAAAAATTTAACAAAAACTAAATGCATATTTCAAACAACGATACGGTTAATAAGTTCAGGTCAGAGATTTTCAGGCTTTATATTAACTTAGGTTTAATTATTTCCTTGCCCATGGCAGTTATGTATAACTACGTAGGATTGGATATCGTTGCCGCAGCTTCTGCAGCTTATTTTATTTCCTTTGTTATTGTTTATTTCTGGATACAAAAATATAAAACGCTTGATATGCGCGCGGTAAGATTTCTTCTTGTTT
>JAOUOK010000077.1 GCA_029880425.1 Gammaproteobacteria bacterium | reverse complement strand
AACCATCATAAGTAAATTAAATACTGAACTAACAGAAATTATTAAAAGCAAAAAAACCAGTCTTGGTTATACTTCCGCAAGTATCTCTCTGGTTATAGGTATAGTGTTTTTTGGATTTTTACTCTATATCATGCAGAGTATCCTCAGACCACTAAGTCAACTTAGAACGACTATGCGAGATGTTGAAAACAATAACGACCTGACATTCCGCAGTAAAATCAATTCAAATGATGAACTTGGTGATATGTCGCGCACATTTAATGAAATGCTGGAAAAATTCGAAGCACTCGTTCAACAAGTATTTAGTTCATCATCACAATTGGCAGCAGCATCTGAAGAAGTTTTAGCAGTTGCTAAAGACAACAGCTCTATTGTTGAGCAACAACATATAGAAACAGACCAGGTTGCAACTGCTATTAACGAAATGACTGCCACAGTTCAGGAAGTTGCAAAAAATGCTCAAAATGCATCAGCTGCAGCGACCAGTGCTGATAATGAAACACAAAGTGGTAAAGCCGTCGTTTATCAAACAGTCTCGTCTATAAATAAACTTGCCTCTAACGTTAACAATGCAGCTAGTGTTATCCTGGAACTTGAGAAAAATAGTGAAGACATAGGTTCAGTACTAGATGTAATTAAAGGTATTGCTGAACAAACTAATTTATTAGCATTAAATGCAGCTATAGAAGCGGCCCGTGCCGGAGAACAAGGACGAGGCTTTGCAGTTGTAGCAGATGAAGTACGTACGCTTGCCAGTCGCACTCAGAAATCAACAACAGAAATTGAAGCAACAATTGATAAACTACAGGCAGGTGCAAAGCAAGCAGTTGAAGCAATGGAGCAAGGCAGTAGCCAAGCAACTGAGGGTGTTGAAATGTCAAACGAGGCATCAAGCTCCCTGGATGCTATTTCTCGTTCAGTTGCAAACATTAATGACATGAATATTCAAATTGCTTCAGCCGCTGAAGAACAAAGTTCTGTAGCTGAAGAAATAAACCGCAATATCATTAACATTAGCCAGCTTTCAGAGCAAACAGCGACTGCTGCTTCACATACCACCCAGGCCAGCGAAGACCTTTCACGACTTGCTGTTGACTTACAAAGCCTGGTGGGGCATTTCAAAATCACTAATGGCAACTAAAACAAGGAGTATAGTAACTTCCATTACTTCTAACATGGCACCTGCTGTATCGCCTGTTGTGCCGTTAATACGTTTAAGCATTAAGCGACGTAAAAGAGCGGCTACCAGGAAGATGAAAATTAAAGCTATACTTTTCTGTTTTAACAATACTACAGAAAAAATTAATACTAATAAAAAAATAATCATAACTGAATATTTAGCGATATTTTTTACCGCGATTTCACCCATCCCACCTTCACGAACATAAGGTGTCGTAGCTAATAACAGCATTACGATAGTCCTGGCAAGTACCGGCGCAAGTAATAATACCTGCCAATCAATGACAACCAGGCTTGAAAATTTTAATAGCAATACTAAAACCAGAACCACAACCGCAGCAGGACCACTATAAGGATCTTTCATAATATCCAGCGTACGTTGCCGGTCACCATAACCACCCAACCATGCATCGGCACTATCAGCCAGGCCATCAAGGTGAAGTGCACCGGTAATTAATACCCAGACCAGTAATATAATCCCGGCTTCGATTAAGCCATGTGAGGGTAAGGTTAAAAAAGATAACACCCATGAAACAAGGATAAGCACACCACCGATAAGTAAACCTACCAGTGGATAAAAGAGAACGGACCAGCCATAGAGTGTTTCGCTGTCGTTTTCATTGATATGAAAAAGCTTCGGTACGGGGATGCGGGTTAGTAAACCCATGGCGATAAAAAAGGCTTTAATCATATAAATTCACCGCCATGAAAAATAAGTCGCGGCCAGTTTTGATTTTCAATGTGTTCAATTTGAATACGTGATGCCTTAGCCAGGCCAACATCAAGTTTAAATAATTCAGTTAATGGCATACCAAGTACATGACAGAGTATTACCCGTATGACCCCTGCATGACTAACCATTAAAACATGTTTACCCTGGAATTCATTTACCATGTTATTCCAGCCATGAATAATTCTTTTTTCAAAATCTAACAGGTTTTCACCCTGTGGTGGCGTTGTCTTAACAGGATCATTCCAGTATTGCTTTATTTTACTTTCGTCACTTTCTAATAATTCATCCGCGGTTTTACCTTCCCACAAGCCGAACGAGATTTCTTTAAACTCGGGTTTATTTGCTACCGGTAAAGATATTGTCTTGCCAAGTTCACTGGCAAAATCAGCACAGCGTTTAAGCGGTGAACTGATAATCTGTTGCCAGGCCTGTTTATTAACTGTGGTATCACGTAATTGTTGCCAGCCCCGTTCAGTTAAAGGGTCATCAAGCTGGCCACGATACATTTTCCCGCCTGCTACCTCGCCGTGGCGAAGTAAATCAATTACAGTTGTAATTGACTCATTAGTCACCGCTTGAAACACCCGCTTCAGCAAAGGTCGCCATATTGCCATGCAGGGCACAGGCCTGGCGTAATAATGGAATCACGACTGCCGCACCACTGCCTTCTCCCAGGCGCATATTGAGATTGACCAGGGGTTCGGCATTGAGTGCTTCAAGCATTATACGATGCCCCTGTTCATGTGACTGGTGTGCATAGATAAACCATTCATCACAACCCGGGGTAATTTTAACTGCAGCCAATGCCGCGGCTGTTGCAATAAAACCATCAACAACGACAGGTAAACCTTGTTGCGCTGCATAAATATAGGCACCGGTTAATGCCGCGATTTCAAAGCCTCCAAAATATTGCAGTACTTCAATAGCACTTAGTAAGGGTGCCTCATGCAAAGTTAATGCTTGCTGGATTACTTCAGCTTTATGTGAGACACCTTTTTCATCAAGACCGGTACCAGGACCGGCAAGATCAGCAGGTGCTTTATCTAAATAGACACATGCCATGGCTGTTGCAGAGGTGGTATTGGCTATTCCCATGTCACCACCAATGAAAACATGTGCTCCAGAATCAATCGCGCGTTGTACCGCTGATTTACCTGCATTTAAAGCTTTATCTAACTGGGATTCTGTCATTGCGGCTTGCTGAGAAAAGTTGGCTGTACCGGAAGCGATTCGATTAGAAATCACACCGTCGAGTTCACCGGCTTCAACAACGGTACCAAGATCGATCACTTCAAGCTTTGCATCCAGCTCCTTTGCCAACACGCTGATTGCCGCTCCACCACGGGAAAAGTTTTTTATCATTTCAGTGGTCACAACCTGTGGAAAGGCAGAAACATTTTCATTGGCTATACCATGATCAGCAGCAAAGATAGAAATATGAACATTATTAACACTGGGTTGTTGTGTTTGTTGAATTGCTGAGAACTTAATCGCCAGCTCTTCAAGTTTTCCCAGCGAGCCCGGTGGCTTGGTTAATTGTGCCTGCCTTTCATTTGCTTCCTGAATGTCTTTTTCTGAAAATGTTGCGCTAGCCTGTTCTAACCAATTCATTTTTTTATCCTTTGCTGTTCTTATCTTTTTATAGGACTGGGAATACCCGCAACCATTAATGTCACCTTGTCACACACTGCGGCAAGACGTTGATGTAATCGCCCTGCCTCATCAACAAATGTTCTGTTTATTTCTCCCATAGGAATAATTCCCATAGAAACTTCGTTACTGACAAATATAATTTTTCCTGGAAGCTGGCCAAGTTCATTCACCAGGGCTTTAACATTTTGTTCAATATTATCTTTATGCTCTTCAGAACATAACTGGTTGCTTAACCACAGTGTCAAACAATCAACCAGGATACAGCTTGTATCTTTTGCATGATCTTTTAATACGCCAACAAGATTTAATGGCTCTTCAACTAGCAGCCAATGATCTGGCCGTTGCTGCTGATGAAGCTTAATGCGTTGTTGCATTTCATTATCGAGCGCCTGTGCAGTTGCAATATAAATAACATCTAACTTGCTTTCTTTTGCACAAACTTCAGCATAGTGGCTTTTACCAGAACGGGCTCCACCAAGAATAAGTTCTTTCATAAGGATTAACAAAAATTAAAAGTCAGAATAACCAGCCGGTTACTGTCAGCAAGCCAAGTAAGACAACCCAGACAATCACGGCACGCTTAACCAGGGATGCAGCATGATGTATAGCGTCAATATCAGGCTCAGTATCTTCATGTTGACTACGCCCCACACGTTGTTCATAACGCAGGGCACCGACACCACTAACAACAATAAATTCTTCACTCTCACGTAACCAGAGATCAGATATGCCATTCCAGTAACTCATGGTGTCAACAAAACTGCCAGCTACCGCATAGCTTAAAACACATACCCGTGCAGGCAGCCAGTTCATAACCTGGTAAAGCTCACGACTGGCTTCGGCAAAGTCATCCGTCTCATCTCGCTGGTTATCTTTTAACAAGCAGCTTAACCTGAAGAGGACGGCACCAACGGGACCCAGTAGTATAAACCAGAAAAATACACCCAGCATGCGCGTATTTGCCTGTAACAAAATTTCTTCTTTTGCAGTTTGCACCAGCTGCATTGGTGGTTCTGAAATCGTCCGCCCTGCCAGGCTACTGACATAAAAATTTGCAGCTTCGTAATCTTTATTTTCAAGGGAAGTATTAATATTCCGGACATCTTCTTCCAGGTCACGCGGTCCAATCATAAAAATCAGTACAGCGATACCAAAGATGAAACCAAATAATCCCAACACGTTGCCCAGCATAGCACTGACCAGCCAGACAGAAAAAAGAATACTGGCAACAATAATGACCAGTGTGACATGACCATTTTGAAAAGAAAAAGTGGGTAGTTTTGCCCGGCTCCAGCTGACATAACGAAAAACAAAGTCAAAACGCCTTAATTCCGTCAGGCTGGAAATAAAGCTCTCTGCAATTAATGCGAAAATGACACTAAGTAGGCTCATACTGGATAGTTTCTAGCTAAAAGCGAGTAAATGCAAGTCCATTGCCTACCTCTCAGGCACCTAATTTTTAACTGATTGTGTTACGAGGATAAAAGGCTGTTCAAATGTTGCCAGTCAAAAGCCTTACCGGGATCAGTTTTTCGTCCCGGTGCGATATCACTATGACCAGCGATAGTCTGTTCTGTTAATGCCGGGTACACGTTAATAAGACTTTTAACTAATTCAGACAACGTTTCATACTGAATACCGGTATAAGGCAGCTCATCAGTGCCTTCAAGCTCAATACCAATAGAAAAATTATTACAGCCATCCCGGCCCATGTAACTGGATACGCCGGCATGCCAGGCACGTTCATGTAAGGGGACGTATTGAACCAGCTCACCATTACGTTTAATTAATAAATGTGAAGAAACTTTTAAACCTTCAATTTCTTTAAAGTAAGGATGATCATCAGGGTTAAGATTATTAGTGAATAATTGATCTATGTAGTCATTATCAAATTCACCCGGCGGCAAACTGATACCATGAACCACGATCAGAGATATATCCGTTTGATCAGGACGTTTATCACAATTAGGCGACAAGTGTTGCCGTGCTTCCTTTACCAGCCCTGATGAAATATCAATTTTCATATTTTACTCAACCACCATGCCACGTAGCACCATATCAGTAAAACTCACTATCCCAATCATTTTTTTATTTTCAATCACCGGGGCACGAGATAAGCCAAATTTTTCAAATAAACGCGCACAGTAACGAATATCCATTTCAGGATCGACGGAAATTGCTGGCTTGGCCATTACCTCATAAACATTAACTCGATCGGGAGCACGATCTTTTGCTAATACCTGTTTTGCAATATCAGAGATTAATACTACACCATACTCATCATCATCATGACGTTTTTCAACAATCAATGTTTTAGTATCAACATGCTTCATTTTTTTCAGGGCTTCGGATACGGTGGTCATCCCATCAATTACATCAAAACCTTGTTTCATCACGTCTCTAACACGAACTATATTTTTTTGTGTCATAACTCTTCCTCCACGACATCACTTAATGTTTCGACCTGGTGTGCGATACCTACAGCATCCTCGACATCAATTTTAAAAGCTATCCCTGAACCGGGTTTACTATCAAACTCACCTACGCTGGCAATTCTTTCAAGAATTTTTCGTGATAAATGCTCTTCAACCAGCATTAATAACATATCTCGCTGAGTTTCAAGCGTTAAACCAAAAAAAGTTTTACTTTCAACAAGGCCTTCACCACGTGCATGATTGACTACCGTCATACCTGTAGCACCTTCTTCGCGTGCGGCAGCCATTACAGCATCGGTCTTGTCATCTTCAATAAGAGCAATGATTAATTTGAAATGCATTTGACTCCCTCCTTATTTTCCTTAAGTTATATTTCGTTTTTTACTTTGTTGACGTCCACGCCATTCACTGAGTTGCGCATAAGCCATAACAGAAATAATCGGGCAAAGACTGGCAAACGCAATTAAGCCAAAGCCATCTAACAAAGCACTTCGCCCGGGAATTGTTGTCGCCAAACCTAATCCCAGCGCAGTAACAAGTGGTACAGTTACCGTTGAGGTGGTTACTCCACCCGAATCATAGGCCAGCGCAATAATCATTTTAGGAGCAAAAAACGTTTGTATAACAACAATGATATAGCCTAAGACAATGTAATAATGAAGAGGAGTACCTGTAACGATTCGGAACGTGCCCAGACCAATACCGAAAGCCACACCAAGGGCGACTGCAATCCTTAAGCCATTAATCCCAATCACACCCGCGGATACTTCGTTGGCCTTAATAGCTACAGCAAGTAATGAAGGTTCAGCGATGGTTGTGGAAAAACCAATAGCAATCGCGAAAAGGTACACCCATTTATAATCCTTCCAGCTGACTACCTCGGCAACTTTATCAACACTGCCATAAATAAATACAGGATCAGTGAGTTGTTGGGCCATAAGCTCACCCAAGGGGAACAGGGCTTTTTCGAGCCCAACCAGGAAAAAAGCCAGGCCAATAAGAACATAAAAAAAACCGATAATAACTTTTTTAAAATTTGGAATGGGTTTTCGAATAACAACCAGTTGAAAACCAAAAATAATTATAACAATAGGCAGGACATCCTTGATGGTGTCTAACGTGACATAAAATAAATGTGTTAATAAATCAATCATATCAACATGCCATAAGCCATAACAAAAATCATGGGAGTGAGAGAAGCAAAAGCAATAAGACCAAAGCCATCTAACATCGGGTTTCGTCCCTTAATACTTGAGGCCAGGC
>JAOUOK010000076.1 GCA_029880425.1 Gammaproteobacteria bacterium | reverse complement strand
CAAACAATCTCACCGGTGCATACGGCTATGAAGCAGTTGAACGTTACCGCGAATATTTTAAAAATGGTCGCATCACCCTGCAGGACCTTAATGCCATACTCGATGACAGTGAGGCACTTAATCCTGGCCATAACATCAGCACAAATATTAAGCAGAGAGATGTTTACCTCTCGGCATTGCTATACCCGATAGAACCGATCGCGAGTGGTCAGTTAATCTGGCATATTGAAGAACTGGATCAGCTTAACCAGTTTCAGCAAGATGTAAGTGAAGAGAGCCGCACCAAGCTATTAAAATCTGCAATGCTTCATGATGAAAAAACAGAAGCACAGGCAATCAATAAACTTTGGTCTGCTTGCCTGCAAACACTTAATTTAGAAAATTATCAGTTGCACCCAGAAGAACTGATGGATCTTGATCCGGAAGCTGCAGAAAGCATGTTACGCGATGTTACACCTGATGATGTGCCAGATATTTCCAATATTTCTATGCTCCATCGCCAGGTCATTAAAGATGCAAAAAATCTTCTCGGCCAGTTATTTCGTAAAGTGGGTCATGACACTAGCCTGCGCGGCTTTCTTTATTCCATCACCGGTAAAGACATTCTCGATGAGATTCGCCCGATGCTGCAACAACACCTGGCCAGTTATCTTGATCAGGGTTTGTCTGGCTGGCATCAGAAGAATCGGGATCAAGGATTTTATCGAGTATGGCGTAACAGTGCACAGCATGATCTAATGCATGTATTTGAACAAATACCCGACTGGCAAGACAGCATAGAAAGTCTGCCAGATGATGCTATGGATACCATTATCATGCTGCTTAATCAGCTTGGTATTCCTGAAACTCACTGGGTGAATTATTTGCAAAGACTTGCGTTGGAAATTCCCGGCTGGTCAGGCATGTTTCTCTGGCGTCATTTGCACCCTGGTTATAAGAACCAGGCTCAGCCGGTTGAAATGCTGGATTACCTGGCCGTCAGGCTAGTACTGGAACGATTATACGCACAGCGTCTGTGTCGTCAGCAGTGGCAAATAGAAGCCAACCTCGATATCTTACGCTGGTATTTCCGGCGACGTCATTCAGAGTTTTTTGTACGTTATGTCCTGTTCAATGATCACTTGCCAGAATACTTGATGACACTGGCGCAACGGCAAGTTGAGCGTTCATTACTGGATCATGAACATTACTTTCCCTGGAAACAGCTGGCAGACATGATTATGGCATGGCGTAATACACCCATGTCAGACCAGGTGAAAAATTACTCTGTCTTTACGCATGCCTGGCCATTGTTCCGACTGGCACAACACCTGGGACTTTGTGCGACTGATATCGTAGAACTTGAAGACTCAGCAATAAAGCAAATATTTGATTGCCTTGCTGCACTGGATAATGAAACGACCGGCTTTATCTGGCTACAGGCTTATGAGCGTAATTACCGTGAGGCATTATTCAATGCCGTGGTGGCGAATGAAAATCGAGGCCGCTGGAAAAATGGTGATGGCAGGCCTGAAGCACAAGTTACTTTTTGCATGGATGATCGTGAAGAATCTTTTCGGCGACACCTGGAAGAACACAACCCAATGATAGAAACACTCGGAGCAGCAGGTTTCTTTGGGGTGCCCATTAACTGGAAAGGCCAGGATGATAGCGAGACCACCCCCTTATGCCCTGTCGTCGTTGAGCCTGTTCATACTCTTTGTGAAGTAGTCGATGATAGTCACCAGGAACAACTGCCGAAACATCAAAAGCGCCGTAGCCTACGCTTGAAATTGCAATACCTGGTACAACAGGAAACCGTGCGTAGTTTATTGTCACCCATTTTAATTACCTTGAGTGCGCCCTTTAGTTTACTGGCCTTGCTTGGAAAAACATTTAGTTTTCGCGCTATGCATGTGCTTGGTGAAAAGCTGCGTCGGCGATTTGATATTTCACTACCCACTCATGTTGAAGTGACTGCCACTGAGGCCAAAGCCAATGCAACCCCGGCAGATAACCAGTTTGGTTTTACCGATACTGAACAAGCTGATCGGGTACTGGGCTTTCTGAAAACAGTCGGGCTAAATAAACAACTAGCTCCGCTGGTGGTGATGATGGGACATGGTTCCTACAGTATCAATAACCCACATCTCGCGGCATATGATTGTGGCGCCTGCTCGGGTCGCCATGGTGGACCTAATGCACGGATTTTTGCAGCAATTGCAAATCGGCCAGAAGTAAGAGCCCTCTTAGCTCAGCGTGGTTATAAGATTCCACAAGACACCTGGTTCCTTGGTGCAGAACATAATACTGCAGATGAACGGATTACCTGGTATGACCTGGATAAGATCCCTCAAAGTCAACAACCTGCTTTTGAAAAGCTGCGCAAAGAAATAGATTTTGTCACTAAAAAATCAGCACATGAACGTTGTCGCCGACTTAAGTCCGCCCCAAAAAAACCTAAACTTAACCAGGCACTGAAACATATTGTCGGGCGTTCTTATGATATTTCACAGGCCCGGCCTGAACTGGGGCATGCAACAAATGCCGCCGCCTTTATTGGCCGGCGCGCGATCAGTCAAGGGGCATTTTTTGATCGCCGTGTTTTCATGATTTCCTATGATCCCAGTCAGGATGATGATGAAGGTCATATTATAGAGGCGATTTTATTAGCCGCTGGACCGGTTGGTGCGGGCATTAACCTGGAATATTATTTTTCTACTGTAAACAACGAACAGTATGGTAGTGGCTCTAAAGTTACCCATAATGTTAGCGGGCTGTTTGCGGTAATGGATGGCACCTCTTCCGATCTGCGAACCGGGTTGCCCAAACAAATGATAGAAATTCATGAAGCCATGCGTCTGCAAGTTCTAGTCGAAGCTAAAATTGATGTACTGACAAAAATTTACCTACGTCAACCAGCGCTACAAGAGTTGGTAGGAAAAGGCTGGTTATTGCTAAGTGCCAAAGATCCTGACTCAGCACAGATTCATGTTTTTATTCCAGACAAAGGGTTTGTACCCTGGGAAGGTCAACAGAGCGAGCTTCCACTTGTTAATAATTCCACCGATTGGTACGACGGTAAGCATTTACCACTGAGCCCGGCGCTGATCAAACAACCCTCAGATAATATGGACACCCAGCCAAATCAGGAGGCTGGTTATGCATAAGCTGATTTCTTTTATCTGGCTGATTCCATTACTACCTTTACTGGGTGCTAGTTGGATTGCTTTAGGCTACCTGTTTAAATTTAATCGTGGTGAAAGCGGCGAAGTGCAGACATCACGCACAGCCATTATTACATCATCGGTTTCATTGTTACTGCTTTTGCTGCTGGACGGATACGCACTACTCAATGGAACGCCCGGCCAGGTTAAATCAGGTTCATGGATGCAAAGTGGTGATTACCAGGTCTTTATAAGTTTCACAGCAGATACTCTTGGCCTGGTAATGACGACATTGATGGCCCTGATTTCATTACTGGTCATCAAGTTCTCAGTTAATTACCTGCACCGCGAAGCGGGCTATCAACGTTTTTTTATTACCTTGTGTATTTTTAACAGCTCAATGATTTTGATTACGCTGGCAGGTAATGCAGTGTTAATGCTGGTGGGCTGGAAACTGGCTGCCGTCAGTTCCTATTTACTGATTGCTTATACGCCTGATAGAACTACGGCAACCACGAATGCTAACCAGGCCTTTATTACTAACCGTATTGGTGATGGCGGTTTTATCCTGGCCATTGCATTATCTTTTATCTGGCTAGGCGGTGTTGAATGGCCTGATATTCTATTGCACAAAAATGATCTTTCCAGCCTGCACATTGGCCTGATTGCCGGCGGATTTTTGCTTGCGGCTATGGTTAAATCAGCACTATTTCCTTTTTCAGTATGGATCACTAAAGCACTCGAAGGTCCGACACCATCAAGTGCCGTGTTCTATGGATCGTTGATGGTTCATGCCGGACTTTATTTAATTATTCGTTTGCAGCCATTGTTCATGATGGATGGTGTATTGCTGCCACTACTCATACTTATCGGCTTGTTAACTTTTATCTATGGTTTTTTAAGCGGGCTGGTACAAACCGATATAAAAAGCACGCTGATATTTTCAGTTATCTCACAACTTGGCATCATGCTCATTCTTTGCGGAATGGGTTTGTTTGACTGGGCTGCTGTATACCTTGTGTTACATGCTGTCTGGCGTGCTTACCAGTTTTTACATGCACCATCACTGATGCACATGATGTTACGTCCAACGCGCACGGTGAAGTTACTGCATAAATGGAACTGGTTACATACGGCCAGTTTACAGCGTTTCTGGTTAGACAGCTTAAGCAACTGGGTACTGGTTAATCCACTTCGAAATCTGTCACGTGAAGTTCGCAGCTTTGATGAAAAAGTGATGCATAAAATTGTTGGGCTACCGGGACAAGCCAGTTCTTTATCATCTCTTGATCAGCTTGAATCAGAAAATACAATCGGTAAAGGTCGTGGTATTGCCGGCGGACTGATGGAATGGCTGGCGAACATACTGGGCTGGTTTGAAGAGCACCTGGTGCTACATGGTGGTGACAAAGGAATGAGTAATGTCATTCAGCACCTGGGATCTTATGTTTTAAAAATTGAAGTGTTGCTGAGTAAACCACGCTACCTGGTGATTTTAATTCTGGCGACATTTATGGTGATCTTATAATGGTTATCAGCGAACTACACTGGAGTGTGCAGTCCAGCTTCCCTATTCTGGCTAGCCTGCAATTTTTCCCACTATTCATCGCGCTTCTCTTTTTTACTATGGCTGATGGCAAAAAGCTGTTTCTGCTATCTATGTTCGCGGGCATCATAGAGCTGGGACTGGCAATATATTTGTATCTTCAGTACGACGCACATAATTCAGCATTTCAGTTTGCAGAACAATTCACATTTATTATGCCGCTTCAGTATCATGCTGCAGTAGACGGGATCAGCGTATTATTTATTTTACTCACCGCCTTACTCAGCCTGATGATCCTGTTTTACAGTTACCTCATACCGTTGGCAAATCGCAAACAATTTCTGGCGCTGAGTTTTGTCATTGAAGCAGCATTAATGAGTCAGTTTGTCAGCCTGGACATGATGTGGTTTGTTTTTGCTTCTGCTGTTCATTTATTTATCACCGGTTATATTATATGGAACTGGGCAACATCACATGAAACAGATGTGGCTTTATCCCGTTATATCACGTTTATGAGTATGGGCTTGTTCTTGCTATTTGCAGGTGTGTTAATGCTCGGCTGGAATCATTCAGATGTTACCGGTAATTGGAGTTTTGATTTGACCCAGCTAAACCAATCTCCAATCAGTATTTATATCCAGTCTTTGATTTTTTTCCTGTTATTTTATGGTATGGCGATTCGTATACCGCTATTTCCTTTACATGGCTGGTTACCCCTTGTTGCGGAACACGGACAAGTGGCTATTGCGCCGGTATTTTTACTCGGTGTTAAAACCGGTATCTATGGACTAATACGATTTGTACTTCCACTGCTACCTGAGGCAGTGTTGCGCTGGCATGAGTTTGTCGTTGCCTTTGCTGTCATCGGCATTTTTTATGCCGCGCTACTGGCTTTAATGCAGGTAAATCTGCGCCGCTTACTGGCCTTTGCCGTGGTCTCACATACCAGCATCCTGATTATCGGGTTGTTCAGTCTTAATCATGAGGCCTTTATGGGCGGCATTATGTTGGCAGTCAATTTTGGACTGGCCATTACCGCACTGTTATTTATCACGGGTTTTATTTACTGGCGAACCCGTACCATGCTGCTGGATAAACTGGGCGGCTTGTTTGACCTGTTACCATTATTTGGAATTACCTTTTTCGTTGCCGGTTTGTCCATTATTGGCATGCCAGGAACACCCGGCTTTGATTCAGTGCACCTGGTTCTGGAAGCATCTATTCATCGCTTTGGTGCTATTTTTACCGTTGCCGCAGCTGTCGGTAACGTGATTGCTGCGGGCTTTTTGTTGTGGGCTTTTCAACGCGCATTCCTGGCTTCGTCGCAGGCTCCCAGCATCATTAAAACAAAAATTAACGTTGCCTCTTTTGAAGAAAAAATATTGGCCCTGGTGATAGTGTTTCTCCTGCTTGGCATTGGATTTTATTCTGAACCGTGGCTTGATCTCATCGAGCACTCTTTACTGAGTCTCGATAATATTTATTCGCAACTGGAACAGTAAGCTGATGAATCATGATGATGAATTTTGGAAAATGAATTAATGCAAAAAATCGACATCTTAACATTGCTGGTATTCAGTCCCATCGTCGGGGCTATATTGCTATGGGCCAGTAACAGTCTTGCCTTAACACGTTTAATTGCCTTGTTCACCAGCCTGTTTAGCCTGGCCCTGTCTTTGATACTGTTATCAGCTTTTAATATGGATGATGGTGGTTTTCAGTTCGTGGTAAAAATGACCTGGATTCCCAGTTTAAATATTCATTATTCGCTTGGCATAGATGGTATCTCGATACTTTTCTTACCGATGACAGCATTACTCTTTATTGCGGTTATTATCAGCTCATGGACCAGCATGAATGCCATGCCACGACTTTATTATAGTCTGTTGCTTGTTTTACTCAGCGCCATACTCGGCATTTTTTCAGCACTTGATACCATGTTGTTTTTCTTTTTCTGGGAAATGACCCTGATCCCCATTTATTTTCTGGTCAGCCTCTGGGGGATAGGTCCAAATCGTCGCTATGCGGCCGTTAAATATACCTTGTTTATGCTGGCAGGTGGTGTGCCATTAATTTTTGGCTTTCTGTTATTAGCCTTTAATGCCGCAAAGGCCAGTCCTGTTGGACAACTGAGTTTTGATTACCTGCACTTGCTCAGCATACCTGTTCCAGGTGATGTCCAGGGTCTTATCTTTATATTACTATTACTTGGTTTTGGATCGAAAGCACCCATTTTCCCATTTCATACCTGGCTACCTACCATTGTGATGGAAGGACCAATAGGTATTGCTGCAATTATTACCGGGCTGAAGCTGGGTGTTTATGGTTTCATTCGTTTTATGATTCCACTGGCACCTGAAGCAGCGGTAAATTTCCATTGGCTACTGGCGGGGCTGGGTGTTGTTGGTATTTTATATGGCGCTATCATTGCCATAAATCAGAGCAATTTACGCCGCATGCTTGCATATTCAAGTATCAGCCATCTCGGACTGGTTATTTTAGGTATTGCATCTTTTAATATTCAGGGGATACAGGGTGCTGTCTACCAGTTGTTAAACTTTACCATCATCTCCGGCGGAATTTTTCTTATTATTGGTTTTTTACATCACCGTATTGGCTCAACTGAAACGATGAGCCTCGGTGGTG
>JAOUOK010000075.1 GCA_029880425.1 Gammaproteobacteria bacterium | reverse complement strand
TGCATCTGCAATTATCCCGGAAAAAATTCCAATTATCGTAGCAAGTTTTGTTTCTTCTTTTTTAGCTACTGTCTGGGCAAGAACACCGCCTAATATGCCCTGGCTTAAGATATCCATTAGTTTTTATTACCTTTAGTCATAACCTGATACCTTACGGCGTAATTGTTTATCTATGCCACGTTTTGTTTTTTCATCCATGCGCTTGGACTTTGCCGAACGACCTGGTTTTGTTGCTATTCTTTTCTTTTGTACAATAGCAACACTTTTAATTAAGTCCTGTAATCTTTCAAGCGCTTCAACACGGTTTTTATCCTGTGTGCGATGGCGTTGTGCTTTAATAATCACAACACCTTCTTTATTAATCCGTTTATCTTTTAACTTAAGCAATCTTGTTTTATAAAAGTCAGGTAAAGATGAATTAACGACATCAAAACGTAAATGCATCGCGCTAGAGACTTTATTTACATTTTGTCCACCCGCTCCCTGGGCTCGAATTGCACTAAACACAATTTCGCTGTCGGGAAGACTTACATTAGCGGATATTTGCAGCATATTGAGAGTATAAAGATTTTACATCTTGGCGACAAAGTTTACGAACAACCCTCGGCTATCATAATCAAGATCCGTTAAATCATCGGAAAAATCGGTGAAATTATAACCGACTCCTAACTTGATTTTTTTTCCAAAATGATAATATAAAGCAAATAAACCACCCTGGCGCGTATCCCCTGCTTCAGGGATGGTTAACATGCGTGCTTCCATAAGCGCATCCCATTTATGGGTCACATGCCAGTCAGCACGTAATATGTACAAATTCGCTGTACTCTTAAAAAATACCGGGTTTACGCGATCCAAGCTAATCTCACCAAATCGACGAGCCAGCTTTCCACCAATACTCCAGCTTTTTGAAATATCATATGTCAGATCAAGTGAAAGAATATTACTCTTTTGAATATACTCAGCGGCAGTATTATTAATCGCCACCTGGTCAGTTGCTGGCAGGTTATAAAAATAGGTATATTTAAACAGCGTATTGAGATTATCATTTTCTACGGGACGATAAGCATAACCAAGAACAGCTTCAGTAAAATTACCATTATAAAAATCACCCAGGCTACTGATACTGTTGGAATGATTAAATTTACCAATTAAACGCCAATTCGGGTTTAACTGGTACTTCAAACTGTTTTTATATAATGTTGTAACGCGACTTGTTATTGAATTATCAGGATTTTCTGTACTATCTGTACGATGTTCTACTGCCCCGGCATATTTAAAACTATCAAAGCCGTAGCCTAGCTTAACTGCATAAGCATTACGTTCAATAATGGCGCCGGTATTGTTATCCTGAAGTCGTCCTATATCTGCAGTTGCACCGAGTGTCAAACGATCAGTCGGTGCTAAATCAACACCCATTGCATGCGTTAAACCAGTAGGAATATCACCGTGGCTGTAACGTTCTTCAAGGTACATGCTGGCGCTATCTGAATAGCGTGTTTTAAATCCTGAGGACAGATTCCCTTTTTGAGCACGTTGTCCATTATCTGTACGTTCATTCTCTAAAGCGTAATTGAGATAAATATTAGTTCTGTCAGAAACTAAATAATCTGTTCCAAGTTTAGCCGCCGTTCCCTGTTCGCCCCCGGATACTTCAGCGCTGAGTTTAAATTTATCTGTAACACGATATTCTGTTCCTAAGCCCGCACGTCCATTTGTTTCACGGTTACCTGTTGATTTTACTGTCTCCTGGACAAAACTATATAAGCTCCATTTTTCTTTAGAATCGTAGGATGCTTTTATTGCAAGGTCAGTACGAACACCCTGCTTCTGCGTTAAAGGAACGACAACAGATTGATCACGACGCTTATCATTTCTGACACCGGCGGATAAAGTCCAGTTATCAGTAATACCGTAATCAGCATCAAGTTCAAGCGCTGATTCATGCAGCCCCTGGTCCTGGCTTTTCTTATCTACTTTAAGTTTGAGATTTAAATTATCCAGTACAGGATATTCCACTGTTCCACCTGATTGATGGGTATCATTAACAGCAGTTAAACCCGGCGCAGAGTAACCTGCTTTGAGTTCCTGGTTATAAATAGTGGCTTTACCTTTTACTCCATCGATAACTTCTTCAAAACGAACACTGGCATCAACACGAGTAGCATCAGCAGTAATGTTATCACCTGGTAGTTGTGCAACCGGGTTAAAGTTATAACCTCCATCGTTGGTTACCTGGCTGGTGGTACTTTGTCCTTTACTGGAAGATTGTTCTATCTTCAACCAGGTACCTGTACTCTTACGAAATGTCACATCAGTTGCCGTTAAGCTATTTCCGTCAACTGAACCTCCAAACTTACTGGTGGTAACTCCCACTTTAAGATAATCGGTCAACCATGCATGTGTACGTCCACCTGTTGATAAATCCTTTACTTCACCAAAGACCGAGGCATATTCATAACGGGAAACCAGGTACACTTCATTAGTGCCTCCATTACCACTGTCAACAACCAGGTTATCACTGCTCGAAGCAGATAATGGTTCAGTTAATAATATTCTGCCCTGTATATAATCGATATCATAATCAAGTGCAGGTGTAAGATTTTTAACGGCAAGCACAAGTCCTGATGTTTTTTCACGGATTTCAATTCGTAAGCGTTCAGAACCCGTCAGGATATCCTGGTGTTTCAGATAATAGAGTGAGCCACCTGTGCCGCGGAATTCATCCCTGCCTGCGATCGTGCCTGATTCAGCAGCAAATACATCAGCCTTAAATGTTTTCTCACCAAATGAAGTAGAAGAACTTGTTTCAAAATGCACATTAGCACCGTATAAATTACGATCTACATGCGCCAGGTTATTATCGGTGTAATCTACATTAAAGTTACCCCATAATCCGTAATCGGTACCTTTTTGTAACTTAAGATAAAACTTACCCATGGTGGGTGCCATTTCTTCAGTGGTACTGTCATCACCAAAGGTCGGGTAATAATAATCAGGATCGATTCTACGGAAAACAGAATCGGGAGATTTATCCATAAAGTTGGTAAATAAATCACCTATAGGGCCTTCACGGGTATCCGCACTTCCGGTAAATTCCCAGTTATCACCAAACTTCCCTTTCGAGAAAAAGGCTAAACGTCCATCAACCGTGGTGTCATTATCATAATGCGTGGTATCCCCGGTAATTAACTCAGCAGGACCATTGGTTGCATCACGACTTGCAGTAATATCTGCAATACCAACTATAAACCAGTCATTTTTCTTTAGTTCTAAATCACGCAAATAAAGATTGCCGTTACCTGAAGGATTAAGTATTGATACTTCAACCGTGTGTAAACCAGAAGGTAAAATAACTTCACTGGTGAACTCACCATTACTGCTGACAGGAACAGGTTGCCCGGCAAACCACACGCTATGATCTTTAGGTATATCTTTACCATAAACTTTAACTGAGCCACCAGAGAGCTCGATATTATTTAAACCTAGTCGATTTTCACCATAACCAACGAGTAATTCTGATATTGAATCTTTACTCTTATTATCATCGTCAAGCTCATCTACCATGCGAAGTGATTGTGGTTTAGTTTCATCAAAATTACCGTCTTTATCATAAACCCGCAACAGGTACTTCAATTCAATCGCCGGTGCAACAAACTCTTCCAGCCTGGCAAACCACTCACCATTACCCTGCTTATCCAGCTTAACAATTGTTAATGGTGTATCGCGTGTAGACTGTTCCTGTTTAAAAATTCTGACTTCTGATTGTTTAATAACACTTTCATAATTACTGTAACGTTTAAAGGTAACCAGGTTTTCAGGAAAACTGGTTGTGAGTTTATCCCTGTAACGTACAACATTCGGCCAGGCGGTAACATTAAGCCGCGGTTTTAAATCCAGGTTATCAAACTTAAATTTCACATCAGCTTTATCCAGTTCAACATCGGTACAACGTTGAATATCTGCACTGCTTTTCCCAGGATCATCAATCGGTGTGCCATCAATCGAAATACGCATCATATTTAATGCGTAGGGATTTTGTATTGGCACTTCACGTACAAAACGATCAATCTCAACCCCGGTTTCATCATCAATAGCAGCAAGATCATCGTAAACCACCCTTGCTTCAACGCGTGATTCATTAATCTTCAGGAAGCCTGCATTCACTACGTCATCTGAGT
This sequence comes from Gammaproteobacteria bacterium, assembly GCA_029880425.1. GTDB lineage: Bacteria > Pseudomonadota > Gammaproteobacteria > UBA6429 > Thiohalophilaceae > JAGLTQ01. The sequence goes on along the minus strand of JAOUOK010000075.1, from coordinate 3,175 downwards.
GAATAAATCCTTTACCTTCAAACTCTGTTTGTTCTTCGGTCAGGTTACCCAGTTGTTGAACCGCTTCTTTAACCCTGCGAGCACGTGATGTAGATAGCCCGATGTCATCGCCATAAACCATGGCAGTACGACGATCAAGTCGTTCATTATTGGTATAACCAATAAAACGAACACGTACATTTCCCTTGTCCGCTACTTCAGCCATAATACGTTTTAAGCGTTCAACGTAACCCGGTGGAATAACCGGTTTACCCTTTTCAAAATAAACCGGCTTAACATTACCCGCGGGGGGTTCGTAAACCCGGGTTACATTTTCAGCAGCTGCTGCTTCAGGACAGAGTTGGGGTTCATCACTAAGTTGTTCGAGTGAATCATCATGCCAGAATTCAACTTCGATACGGCGGTTAGCTGCACGTCCTGTTTCATAATCATTTGACGCTATGGGTACCGCGGCACCACGACCATCACTGTCAATCTCGCGGTTAGATAAATTCATCGCCTCTTTAACAGCCAGGGCAACACGGCGAGCCTGTGCTTTTGATAAAGCCACGTGTTCACCATAAATCCGTGCCATACGTCCTTCTAAAGGAATATTATCAGTATGGCCAATCAATTTCATTTGAACATTTGCTTTATCACGAAGGTTATAACGTGCTTCTTTAAGCTGTTTAATAAATTGTGCCGGAATGCTGGCCATACCATCAATATAACGTAATGGGGATACCAGGTTTTTCAGACGTGCTCTTTTTGCATGACCGGCTTTGTAACGAATTTTACACAGAGTCTCAATGCGGCATACTTTTACTTTTTTAATATCCTGTTTAACCTGGACCACTTTTTCAACAAGTTTCTCGTCAATTTCATCGTACCAAACCTGCACTTCTACCCGGCGGTTTTTTGCCCGACCCGCATTAGTATTGTTACTGGCAACAGGTTGGCTTTCACCCAGGCCATCAAATGAAATCGCTTCAGGCGGTAAACTAAGTGCGCGCTGGAAATACTCTGCAGTTGTACCGGCACGTTCACGTGATAAACCGGTATTGTTAATGTATTTTTCTTTTAATGCACCGGAGAGTTTTGCACTATCGGTATGTCCAATAAAGTGAAGCCTGACGTTCACTTTTGTTTTCATTTTATCAAGGATATCGCGTAACAACTCAACGTAATTCTCCGGAATATCTGCCTGGCCTGACTTAAACTGTATCGGTGGAACCACGTTTTCCAGTTTTACCGTGTTGGCATTTTGCTCAAGTACTTTTTTAACTTCGGTTTTTTGTCCATCATCTGTAGCCGATTTATCTTCATGAACCCATTGCTGGATATTTTCATCAATTATGATTTTCATTTCAGTGTTTTCTGCCGGCGATGTAAACTCCATAACATCCGAATTTGTTTCAGCCTGAACGGTTAATGATGAAATTAATAAAACAGCAAGAAAACCAATTACAAGGCCTAGCATTGATAACACAAGTACACAAAAACGTTTACACATTGATTTAAGTAAAGTCATTAATCCAACCCTCCTTGTTCAGGCGGGCCACCACGTCTCCAGAAAATATCTGTTTCAATGGTTAATTTGTATTTCTCATCTTCGAGCCATTTATCAATAATGTCCTGTTTAACTTTATCAAGGCGATCTTCTACCAGGCTCTCATCATCAACATCAGCCAGGTAAGATAACCGCAGTACAGATGGTTTATCTTTTAATTGTTTAATAAGTAAATTAATACGGGGCTTCCACTGGCTATTCATTTCAGTACTGCCAGGCACAAAAACATCATCAGCCATATCCATGCTGACTACGCGATGCAAGGCACTACCAAAGTTGAATTTCAACATCTTACCGCGAGTTGCACGTTGTACACGGGGGTTCTCAGTAGTCATACGATAACCGGTCGGTAAACTCCTTTCATCCAGCTTAATCACAAAGTTACTACCCCGGTCTTCATTCGGTACAACGGCACAAGTGACGTGGAAACGGCCATACTTATCAGTAGTGGATACAATACCGCGTACTGTTACCAGCTTAACGCCAGCTAAGCCTTGTTCTTTTTCATCCTGGTAACCATTAAGATTCTTATCGTCAAAGACTTTACCAATGACATCAGAACAGTCTAAATCGGGATCAGCAATTACTCTTACGGTAGCAGTAGCAATTTCTGATGCTGGTGTATTGGTTATCGTATCTATAACCTGTGCCTGGTTAATATACTTGCCTTCATTAACACCACCACCAACTATGAGCAACAGTTTAATGGTTTGAGTAACATTAGGTACCAGATCAATATTACTCCAGGTTAAAGTTAAACCGCTTTGAGCTGGTTCAGTTGCCACACCATTTAATCTTGCAGAACCCTGAACATACTTGAATCCGGCAGGATATGTGTCAACAATATTGCTGTTTGTAAGTATGACTGGCAAACCGTTTCTTACGGTTATTGTATATGGTACTAATTTACCCCGTGTAACATTTACCAGTGAAGATGTCTTAGTAATTGAAACAGCATTATTTAACACCGGATCTAACGGTATATGGTTATTAAATAACTGACTGTCATCAGGAACTGTTGTGTTATTCAGAGTTAAATGTAAATAATAATTTGTTCCTGCGCTTCCTGCTGGTACAGCAAGCGAAGGATTAAGTTCTGAAGGTGTTGCTTCACAAATATTTGCTGTAGCAGTTATGGCATCATTTGCTGTTCCGGGACAACTAGGCACATCAAGTGGAGCAGTTATTGCATATGTTTGTGGTGCTATTACAGCCGAAAGACCTGTATTGTAACCTGTTGCTGGTGGTGTAATTTGTATCAGGTAATCGCCACCCGCTACACAATCTGCCTGACTGAAATTGATGTCAAATTTGTAATAACCATTAGCTGTTGTTAGCTGATTTTGTTGATTTGCATCATCAAGGCATGAAGATGATATTGCAATACCGGTTCCAGCATTGAGTAATGTTACTGTTGCTCCAGCAATTGATGTACGTAAAACAGAATCATAAACAACACCATTAGGAACAATTGGTAAGTTCAGATTTTGTACATTCGAACCAGACGTTAATACTATATTATATATTCTGTGCAAATCATTAGTATAAGCTAAAGCTGGAGCAGAATAAGCCATACCCAGTTTTGCTGTTGTTGCCGTTGAACCCGGTGCACGGAAACGAATGTCA
>JAOUOK010000074.1 GCA_029880425.1 Gammaproteobacteria bacterium | reverse complement strand
AGGAGTTGAAATTGGCAACCGTCATTTTCCACTTAACATGGTATTTATGAACGGTCCTAATTACGGCAAAGATGTATTTATTCCTATGGACTGGATTATTGGTGGTATAGATCAAGCAGGTCAAGGCTGGCGAATGTTAATGGAATGCTTGTCTGATGGTAGGGCTATTTCCCTTCCTGCTTTAAGTACCGGTGCAGGAAAAATGGCGAGTTTATCAGTGGGTGCTTATGCCCGTGTACGACAACAGTTCAAAATGCCAATCGGTAAATTTGAAGGTGTTGAAGAAGCATTAGCCCGTATAGGTGGTTTAACCTATGTAATGGATGCTGCACGATCACTTACCCTGGCAGCTTTAGATAATGGTGAAAAACCTTCGGTTATTTCTGCCGTGGTTAAGTACCACTTAACCGAAAGTATGCGTAAGGTCGTCAATGATTCTATGGATGTACTGGGAGGTGCAGGTATCTGCCTCGGACCAAAAAATATCATGGGACGTGTATACCAGGCAATTCCTATTAGCATTACTGTAGAAGGTGCCAATATTCTCACCCGCTCAATGATTATTTTTGGTCAAGGTGCTATTCGTAGCCATCCATTTATATATAAAGAATTAGAATCATTATCAGAGCATGATGAAAATTTGGCTTTAAAACAATTTGATCGAGCTTTGTTTGGACATATGAGTTTCTTTATCAGGAATACGATTCGTTGCTTCTTTAATGGCTTAACAAATGCCACATTTATCCGCGCACCATCACGCGCTAACAGGAAAGTAAAACGCTATTACAAGCAAGCAACACGGATGAGCGCAGCTTTTGCATTGGTAACAGATGTATCGTTAATGAGCTTAGGCGGTTCATTGAAACGAAGAGAGAAAATATCTGCACGACTTGGTGATATATTAAGTCACTTATACCTGCTTTCTGCTGTTTTAAAACATTACCAGGATCAGGGTGAGTATGAATCTGATCTGCCATTTGTACACTGGGCCTGCCAGTATAATTTACAAAGAATCCAGACTGCATTTAATGGTTTTTTACATAATTTTCCTAACCGCCCCATTTCATGGATATTGCGTTGGGTAATATTTCCCTGGGGGCGTTTATATGCACCACCGAATGATAAACTTGGACATGAGATTGCATCATTGTTAATTAACCCTTCTGAAATGCGTAACCGTTTAACCGAAGGGGTATTTATACCTGAGGGTACTAACGAGGCCATATCTCAACTTGAAAATGCATTCCGTCTTGTTATTGATGCTGAGCCCTTTGAGAAGAAAATCAGGGCATTTCAAAAATCCTTTAAGCCTGAGTACGCTGAGTACAATGACATGTTAGAGGCCGCACTCAAGGAAGGTGTTATTGATAAAGTTGAAAAATCAGTTTTACAACAAGCTAATGAAGCTCGTACACAGGTTATTGGTGTAGATGACTTCACTTTTGATCTTAAGAGAAAATAACCAGGAAATAAAATGGAAAGTCCGGAACAGACTAAAAGTATACCTAAACCCGTTTATATTGTTGATGGCAGTCGTACTCCTTTTTTAAAAGCAAAAGGTAAACCTGGCAATTTCACTGCAGTCGATCTCGCGTTAGGCTGTGCTCGTCCCTTATTGTCACGCCAATCCTTTTCAGCACAACAGCTCGATGAAGTTGTTGTCGGCTGTGTTATGCCGGGACCCGATGAGGCAAACATAGCACGGGTGGTGTCTTTACGTTTAGGATGTGGAAAAAATGTACCTGCATGGACAGTACAGCGAAATTGCGCTTCTGGTATGCAAGCATTAGATTCAGCAGCAAGTGATATATCACTTGGTCGAGCGAACCTGGTTCTTGCGGGTGGCGTTGAGTCCATGAGTCATGCTCCAATCTTATTAAATAATGACATGGTGGGCTGGTTAGGACGGCTTAGTATGTCTAAAAATCCGTTGGATAAAATTAAAACATTTGCCGCGTTAAGACCTCGACATTTAAAACCCATTATTGGTTTATTACGTGGATTAACCGATCCAGTTGTTGGTTTATCAATGGGACAAACAGCTGAAAATATCGCACATCGTTTTAATATTGACCGCTTAACCATGGATACGTTTGCTGTTCAGAGCCATCAACGCCTCGCCATGGCGCAGCAAGAAGGTTACCTGGATGAAATTGAAGCCCTGTATGATCTGGATGGCAATGTTTATGTAGCAGATGATGGGGTAAGAACGGATTCTTCTGTTGAGCGCCTTGCCAAGTTACGCCCGGTATTCGATCGTCAGTTTGGTAACGTTACCGCAGGTAACAGTGCGCAAATTACAGATGGAGCTGCAATGTTATTACTTGCCAGTGAGGAAGCCGTCAAAGAATACAAGCTTCCGGTAATGGGTAAAATAATCGATAGTCATTGGGCTGGCTTAGAACCGGCTCAGATGGGATTAGGCCCAGTACATGCAATTACGCCTATATTGAAACGTAATGATTTAGATCTTAAAGATATTGATTACTGGGAAATTAATGAAGCATTTGCAGCACAAGTTTTATCATGTTTAGCAGCCTGGCAGGATGATACCTATTGTAAAGAAGAACTTGGTCTTGACGCTGCACTTGGTAAAGTTAATCAAAATAAACTCAATATTGATGGTGGTGGGGTCAGTCTCGGACACCCTGTAGGTGCCAGTGGTGCGCGTATTGTGTTACATCTTTTAAATGTTTTAAAACGCAAGCAAGCGAAACGCGGTATTGCCAGTCTTTGTATTGGTGGTGGTCAGGGTGGCGCAATGTTGATCGAACGCGGTAAATAAAGCGGTTTAATTTAGAGAAGAGATATGACTAAGAAAAAATATAAGAACTGGAATGTCGTAAATGATGATAATAACATTTCATGGTTGCATTTAGATATTCCAAAAAGTAGCACTAATGTACTGAATGAACAGGTTATTATTGAACTGGATACAATTGTCAATGAACTCTCTGATAATGTACCTGCAGGTGTTGTTATTCTCTCTGATAAAGCAAGTGGTTTTATTGCCGGTGCAGATATTAACGAGTTTACCACCTTCGAATCAGAAGACGCCGCGCTTGTAAATATACAACGTGCCCATGCCATTTTTAACAATATTGAAAACCTTAATTGTCCAACTGTCGCTGTTATTCATGGTTTTTGTCTGGGTGGCGGAATGGAACTGGCGCTGGCATGTGATTACAGGATTGCAGAAGAAGATTCATCAAGTCTTGGCCTACCTGAAATTAAGCTGGGTATTCATCCTGGCTTTGGAGGTACAGTAAGAAGTATTGAGCGTATGGGAAGTTTTGCCGCGTTAGATTTTATGTTGACAGGAAGAAATCTTAAAGCCCACCAGGCAAAAAAATCAGGTCTTATCACTTATGCTGTACCAAAGCGTCATTTATTAACAGCAGCAACACAGACAATATTGAACCCACCAAGGATAAAATCTCGACCATGGTGGGAAAAAATTATTAACTTCAGGTTTGTACGGCCTCTAGTAGCGAAAATGTTAATTAAGAAAGTCACAATCAAGGCAAAACGAGCACACTACCCTGCTCCCTATGCCATTATTGATTTGTGGCTTAAGCATCTTGATAATCGAAAAATAATGCTTCAGGAAGAAGCAAAATCAATCGCACATTTATTGGTAGGTAAAACGGCACAGAACCTGATCCGTGTATTTAAACTGACAGAGCAACTTAAAGGACTTGCAAAAGACAAGTCTGTTTCTATCGAACATATACATGTTATTGGTGGTGGTGTAATGGGCGGTGATATTGCGATATGGTGTGCATTACAGGGTTTTAATGTCACCATGCAGGATCAGCGTCATGAAACTTTAGCCGGGGTAATTAAACGAGCAGTCAAACTCTATAAACGGATTCTAAAACAAAAGCGTTTAATTAATGCAGCGCTTGATCGCCTCATTCCGGATATTAATGGCAATGGTCTGGCAAAAGCCGATGTGGTAATCGAAGCCATTTTTGAAGATGCAGAAGTTAAGTGTAACTTATATAAAGAAATTGAACCCAAGCTTAAACGTACGGCAATTATTGCAACTAATACTTCAAGTATACCACTTGAGAAATTAACAGGCTCATTGAAAAAAGCAGATCGCCTGGTTGGCTTACATTTTTTTAATCCTGTATCAAGAATGCCGCTGGTAGAAATCGTAGTTGGCGAAAAGACAAGTAATAAAGCTCAGCAAGTAGCTACGACTTTAACCAAGAAAATAAAGAAACTCCCTCTTCCTGTAACAAGCACGCCCGGATTTTTAGTTAACCGGATTTTAATGCCTTATTTAACTGAGGCGGTAACGTTATTTGAAGAAGGTGTTCCCATCACAGTGATTGATAAAGTGGCGGTAAATTTTGGAATGCCAATGGGACCGATAGAGCTGGCAGATACTGTAGGGCTTGATATTTGTTTACATGTGGCTGAGAATTTAGCTGAATCAATGCCTATTACGGTTTCTGAACATTTAAAACAGCTGGTTAGCAGAAAAGTTCTTGGTAAAAAGACTGGTCAAGGGTTCTATGAATTTAAAAAAGGTAAGTTAGTTAAACCAAAAGAAAAAAACAATTACATTGCGCCCGCTGATGTTGAGGACAGGCTTATTTTACGCTTAATCAACGAAACCATGGCATGTTTACGTGAACAGGTTGCGGAGTCTAAAGACCTGATTGATGCGGGTATTATATTTGGTACGGGCTTCGCCCCTTTTTATGGTGGACCACTGCAATACGTTAAAGAATGTGGGCAGGAACAAGTGCTGATGAGATTAGAAAACCTGGAGAAAGCACATGGCTCGCGCTTTAAACCCGATGATGGCTGGAAAACAATAATAGTAGAGTAGACCTATGCATAAACAACAAGATTACATTACACCTGTTAGCGTAAATAACCTTTCTGATTTATTTTATGAGCGGGTTAAACGCTCAGCAAATAAAGTTGCTTATACTTATTATGATGAAACAACCGAGGTATGGGCTGATTTAACATGGGATGAAATAGCGCGGCAGGTTCAGTTATGGCATACCGCTTTCCGTCATGAAGGATTAGTAAAAGGTGATCGCGTAGCGATCATGATGAGAAACTGTCCTGACTGGGTTATTTTTGACCAGGCAGCATATAGCCTGGGACTTATTGTCGTACCAGTTTACACTAATGATCGTGCTGAAAATATTCGTTATATTCTTGAAAATGCAAATGTTAAAGTATTCTTTATTGAGGATTTAAATCACTGTAAAGAATTAATTGAAAATGAAGATGTATTTAAAGGTGACAGACTTAAAGAACTAGTACGTATAGTCACGCATCAACCTGTTGAGGGATTTAGTAACCCCCTGTTAGTGCAGGTTAAAAACTGGTTACCCTCATATTCTGAAACCATAGAAAGAATCAAGCTCGAACCCGATGATTTAGCTACGGTGGTTTATACCTCGGGCACGACAGGACGACCTAAGGGTGTCATGTTAAGTCACCATAATATCTTTATTAATGCACATTCTGGGGCGATATTTGAGCGTTTTGATATTGATGATGTTTTTCTTTCTTTTCTCCCACTGTCTCATATGTTTGAGCGCACAGCGGGTTATTACATGCCTATGGTAATAGGTGCAAAAATTGCTTACGCCCGCTCAATAGATAAACTGGCTGAAGATTTAATAACAATAAAACCAACGGTCTTCGTTACAGTTCCACGTATCTTTGAACGTGTTTACAATAAAATTCATGACCAGCTTGCTAAAAAATCACCTGTTGCCCAAGGATTATTTAAGCTTGCTGTGAATGTTGGCTGGCATCGTTTCTTACTTCAACAAAAAAGGCAAAGCTGGCACCCTAAACTTTTACTCTGGCCATTATTAAATAAACTCGTTGCAGGTAAAATTTTAGCCAAGCTTGGTGGTAATCTCCAGCTTGCTGTCTCAGGTGGTGCCCCACTTGCACCAGAAATTGCTAAAACCTTTATTGGACTGGGTTTAACCATTTCTCAGGGCTACGGCTTAACTGAGACCAGCCCGATTGTTTCAACTAATAAACTTGATAACAATGAACCTTTTAGTGTTGGTCAAACTATGGGTGGGGTTGATGTTAAATTAGGTGATAATGATGAGCTGCTGGTAAAAGGTCCAACCGTGATGCAGGGTTACTGGAATAATGAAAGTGCAACAAAAGACGTTATTGACAAAGATGGCTGGTTTCATACCGGTGATATTGCGAAGATAGAAAACAATCATATTTATATTACAGGACGAATTAAAGAAATCATTGTTTTAGCTAATGGTGAAAAAGTTCCTCCTTCAGATATTGAGCTGGCGATTAATAGTGATTCATTATTTGAGCAAGTTATTATTATCGGTGAAGCAAAACCCTTCCTGGCAGCGATTGTTACTATTGAGTATGCTAACTGGGAACAGTTTGCAAAACAGAACGGTATAGCTACAGATGAGTCCTCGCTTAATCTTGCAAAGACAAATGAAATAATACTTAAACGTATAAATGATCAGCTTTCTGAATTTCCCGGTTATGCAAAAATTATTCGTAGTCATGTTGTGCTCAAACCATGGGATATTGAGAGTGGCTTAATAACACCGACTTTAAAACTTAAACGATCTAAAATATTTGAGAAGTATGAAAATGAAATAAAAGAAATGTATCGTGGCCACTGAACCTAACAGGATTGAGGAAGACAGTTGCTCTTTTATTATCAGGTTATAATTTTTTTGTGATTACCCCAAACACTTTAATTTTAATAATACTATGACACTACCTTTCGACAGTGAAAAGCTTCGTTATTTCGTTCCGTTAGCCGAAATATCTAATGACAATTTTAATGAATTAGTCAGAAATATTACTATTGAAACTTACCCTGCGGGTAAAAAACTATTTAATCGTGGTGACCAGGATAATTTCACCTACTATCTTTTAAATGGAGAGCTTGAGCTAATTGATGAAGATGGCAATATATCTCTATTAACATCAAAATCTAAACAATGTCGTTTTCCTGTCGAACATAATACACCACGTCAAAAAACTGCAAAATGTAAATCTGATATTCACTTTTTTAAAATAAATAATGATCTGCTGGATGTGTTGCTAACATGGGATCAAAATAAAAATTATATTGTTAATGAAATTGGTGAGGATGATAATGCAGCAGAAGATAATGACTGGATGACTCAGCTATTACAGTTAGAAATATTTCATAAAATTCCTCCTGCTAATATACAATCAATGTTTCAACGAATTGAATCCGTTCAGGTGAAAAAAGCTGACGTAATTATAAAGCAAGGTGATAAAGGTGATTATTATTACATTATTAAAACTGGTAGCTGTCGCGTAATGCAAAACTCTGAAGAAACGGGACATAAAGACTTAAATATTGCTAATCTTGAAG
>JAOUOK010000073.1 GCA_029880425.1 Gammaproteobacteria bacterium | reverse complement strand
GAACTCATACGTCCCGTACGTATCAACGATTTTATTTTGTAACTGCCTGGTTGTTTCAACCGCCCACTTATCAAGTGATAACATTTGTTCAGCAGGCAGCATGTCTTTAGCCGGGTCAAAACCATTTAAATTTGATAACAGGAAACGTGCCGTATTACGGATACGACGATAGGCATCGGCGGTACGTTTAACAATTTCATCTGAAACGGTCATCTCACCACTGTAGTCTGTTGACGCTACCCATAAACGTAAAATGTCTGCGCCCAAATTCTTAATTAATTTTTGTGGGGCAACCACGTTGCCTTTTGACTTGGACATTTTCTGTCCCTTGGCATCAACGGTAAAGCCATGTGTTAAAACAGATTTATAAGGTGGTTTACCATGCATCGCGATAGAAGTTTTTAACGATGACTGGAACCAGCCACGATGTTGATCTGAACCTTCAAGGTATAAATCCGCAACAGGGTAATCCGTTAAACCTTCACGTTCGTTTAATACCACGTTATGGGAAACACCCGAATCAAACCAAACATCTAAAATGTCCTGTGCTTTTTCGTAACTGTCTGCATCATCACCAATATACGTTGCGCTATCTGATTCAAACCATGCATTAATACCCTTAGCTTCAATGTCTGTAGCAACTTTATCAACAATCGCATCCGTATCCGGGTGTAACTTACCTGTTTTTTTATTGACGAATAAGGGAATGGGTACACCCCAGCTACGTTGACGCGAGATACACCAGTCAGGACTATTCTCAACCATGCCAATAATGCGGGCTTCACCCCATGCTGGCATCCACTTCGTTTCTTTAATCGCCGCGATACAGTCTTTACGTAAATTATTTTGCTCCATGCTGATAAACCACTGAGGTGTAGCACGGAAAATGATTGGGCTCTTATGACGCCAGCAGTGTGGATAGCTATGCTGGATTTTTTCTTCATGCACCAGCTTACTTTTTGCTTTTAAAACTTCGAGCACACTATCATTTGCCTTAAAGACATGCTGCCCTTCAAACAACGGCGTACCTTCGATGAACTTACCATTGGTATCAACCGGATTATCTACTTTTAAATGATACTTTTGACCGACAACGTAATCTTCCTGACCATGACCTGGCGCAGTATGTACCGCACCGGTACCTGCATCCAGGGTGACGTGGTCACCAACAATAATGGGAACTTCACGCTCATAAAAAGGATGCATAACTTTTAACTCTTCAAGATCAGAGCCTTTGCAATAAGCCACTACACGATAATCTGAAACATCATAGCGTCCCATAACATCACTGAGTAAATCCTGGGCAATGATTAAACGTTCCGGGACATGTGCACCGACACCATCACATTGAATAACGGCGTATTCAAATTCAGGATTAACCGCAACAGCCTGGTTAGCCGGTAAGGTCCATGGTGTGGTTGTCCAGATAACAATTGAAATAGGACCACTACCTTCTGCACCTTCAACTTTATGACAACGTGCCATTAATGCTTCTTCGTTTAACACTTCAAAACGCACATCAATCGCAGGTGATGTTTTATCTTCGTATTCAACTTCTGCTTCAGCTAACGATGAACCACAGTCAACACACCAATGCACGGGTTTAGAGCCTTTATGCAGGTGGCCGTTTTTAATAATCTTGCCCAGTGAACGCACAATACCGGCTTCAAACTTATAATCCATGGTGAGATATGGTTTTTCCCACTCACCCAATATGCCTAAACGCTTAAAATCTTCACGCTGGCCATCAACCTGTTTCGCAGCATACTTACGGCAGGCATCACGGAACTCACTATGTGAAACTTTCACACCCGCCTTACCTATTTTTTTCTCCACCATGAGTTCAATCGGTAAACCATGACAATCCCAGCCAGGAATATACGGAGCATCAAAACCCGATAAAGTTTTGGATTTAACAATAATATCTTTTAAAACTTTATTAACAGCATGACCAATATGAATATCACCGTTGGCGTACGGTGGACCATCATGCAACATGAATGATGGTCGTTCTTCATCCTTACAAAGCGCACGAATCTTTCCGTATAGATCCATCTCTTGCCAGTTTTTTAGAAAACCAGGTTCACGTTGTGCTAGGTTTCCTTTCATAGGGAAACTGGTTTGCGGTAAATTTAAGGTATCTTTATAGTCAGCCACGATTATCTTTCTTTAAGTTATCTAACATTTTCATGCAGCAAAATAAGCCTGCGCCTGTTCAACATCCTTCTGGATTTGTTGTGTCAATTCGTCAAGTGAATCAAACTTTTTTTCATCTCTAAGTTTTTTCAAAAAACTTACCTGGATATGTCGTCCATATATGTCTTCATTAAAATCGAGTAAAAATACTTCAAGTAATGCCCTGGTTTCATTTACAGTTGGCCGTGTTCCGACACTGGCCACCCCCTGAACCGGTTGCTTGTACTTGTCATACATATCCAGACCAAATACCTCAACCACGAAAATACCCTGAATTGGAGAAGCATGCCGGTGTAAATGAATATTCGCTGTTGGAAAACCCAGTTCACGCCCAAGTTTTTCTCCATGCGCGACTCGCCCACTCATTCGGTAACTTCGACCCAATAACTTTTCCGCATTAGCCATGTCACCCTGTTCGAGTGAATGACGAATCCGTGTGCTACTGACCCGCTCAGAATCAATTTCAAACGTATGCATGCTGACAACCTGGAAGCCAAAGTGTTTACCTGCTTCCACCAGCATATCAAAGGTGCCCTTACGGTTCTGACCAAAACGAAAATCATCACCTACAACAAGGTATTTTACACCAAGCTTATCAACCAGTATCTGCTGAATAAAACCTTCAGCCGACAAATTGGCTAATTTTTCGTTAAACGACATGCAGCATACGCGATCAACAGAATAACGTTGTAATGCCAGGACCTTTTCTCTGAAGCGGGTTAAACGCGCAGGTACTTTATCCGGAATAAAATATTCCATCGGTTGAGGCTCAAATGTAATTAACACGGTTGGCAAACATAACTCGGCTGCTTTTTCAGCTAATTGCCCAAGAACCGCCTGGTGGCCCAGGTGCACACCATCAAAATTGCCGATAGTCGCGACACAGCCATGATGTTCAGGTCGAATATTCTGTAAGCCACGAATTAATTCCATAACACCCGTTCAGATTTTCAAAAAGAGCGAAAGTATATCAAAAACAACAGGATAACTTCATCTTACTTTTGACTACTCACCGCTATGCCTGGCCCCAAAAGCCGAAATATAGCCTAACTTTGCCGGGGGCGTTGTAATTGAGAAAAGCGTACACCCGATAACCGTAACACGGCAAAATAGCTCAATGCGCCCAGTGGAATGATCCAGCTAAGCTGAAAGATGCGTTGACTGGCTGTTGCCGTTATCCAGAAGGAAAGCTCACCCGCAGCGAGATAGATTAAAACCCCCATCACGATTACCGCGAAGCCGGTTTGTAAAAATAACTTCATCCAACCCGTACTCGGTGAATACACTCCCGCTCGTTTTAAGCCACGGTAAAGTAAAGCCGCATTAATAAATGACGAAATGGACGTCGCTAACGCCAGGCCCGCGTGAGGTGCTGACCAACCGAGTTGTACCATCGGTACAACAAACAGCACGTTCATCACCATATTGGCCACCATCGCGATAAGTCCCACTTTCACCGGTGTTTTCGTATCCTGGCGGGAAAAATAACCTGGGGCCAACACCTTAACCAGGATAAAACCGATTAATCCACCGCTGTACACCAACAAGCTGATTGCGGCCATCTCAACATCCAATGCCCTGAAGTCACCATAAAGGAAAAGCGTACTCAGTATCGGTCCAGCCAGCACAGCCAGTGCGACCGCGGCAGGCAAGGCAATCACCAATACCCAGCGCAATGCCCAGTCCAGCATAAGTGAAAAGGCCCGGGGATCACCGGCGGCATGTTTTTTTGATAAGTTTGGCAAAATCACCGTCGCCAATGCAATACCAAATATCCCTAACGGTAATTCCACCATGCGATCAGATAAATACAACCAGGTTACGCTGCCACTGACTAAAAAGGAGGCAATAAGCGTGTCAAAAAGCAGGTTAATTTGCATGACAGAAGAACCAAAGATGCCGGGTAACATGAGCTTCAATATTTTACGCACACCACTGTGCCGCCAGCCCCAGCGTGGCCAACGTAATAGTCCCAGCTTCAAAATAAAAGGAATCTGGAATGCCAGCTGGGCAGTACCTGCAAAAAATACCCCCCATGCCAATGCCATAATCGGCACCTCCATCATTGGCGCCAACCAGATTGCCGCCCCTATCAGGCTTAAATTAAGTAACACCGGGGTAAATGCCGGTACCGCAAAGCGACCGTAACTGTTTAATATTCCAGCAGAAAGCGCGGTTAAAGACATGAACATGATGTATGGGAAGGTAATGCGCAACATGTCCGTCGTCAGGGCGAATTTCTCCGGCTGATCGATAAAACCGGGGGCAAAAATCATCACCAGGATAGGCGCGGCAATTGCTGCAAACACCGTCATGAAAAAGAGAATCCCTGCCATTGTCCCCAGTGTATGGCGAACTAAATCAGAGACCGCCTCATCACCCTGTTCCGTTTTAACGCCGCTTAGAACCGGCACAAAAGCCTGTGAAAATGCGCCCTCGGCAAATAACCGGCGTAAAAAATTAGGAATTTTAAATGCCACAAGGAAAGCATCGGTACCGGCATCGGCGCCAAAAATTCGGGTAAAGACCATGTCTCGTAGGAGTCCAAACACCCGCGAAACCATCGTCATACTACTAACAACTGCTGTTGATTTAAATAATCCCATCGAATTCCAAGAATCTCTTTATTTTAAAGCCCATAAATTAAAAAATTAATCAGGTAAGCCCCTGTTTTTACTTGATTTGTTAGCAGGATAACACGGCCATCGGCAGCAACCCAGCAGCAATTAATTTCATAAGATAAAATGGGCGTGGGCATTGACAAACGGGGGGAGAATCGCCAAAATACGCGGCTTTCCAAATTTAGAAATGAGTCAGGAGACTTACTTTGGCTAATACAGCGCAATCAAAAAAACGTGCCCGTCAGGCTGAGACACACCGTCAACGCAATACGAGCTACCGCGCAATGTTCCGTACCTCTTTAAAGAAGGTATTGGCTGCGATTTCTGCTGGCAATAAAGAAGATGCAACTACGGCTTATAAAGCTGCTGTATCAGTTATTGATAAAACCAGTAATAAAGGCTTAATCCACAAGAATAAAGCTGCTCGTTACAAAAGCCGCTTGAATACCCGTATTCACGCAATGTAATTTAGTGTTCGGTTATTATTAGCCGTACCACTTAAAAAGCCGTTTCATATGAAACGGCTTTTTTATTATCATTAATTTAAGTTTTTGGAATCAATTTAAAGCTTCGGGTTTGCCATGATAATAACCTTGCGAGTAGGCGAACCCCATCGTGATAACTTTATCTAACAGGCTCTTCGTTTCCACGCCCTCAGCGACAACATCATAACCCAGGTCAATAATAAGCTCTGACAGCTTCTCGATCATATTCCTGTGTTCTTCATCCTCACTTTCGAATAACTGGATCATAGTGATATCAAACTTAATGATATCTACCGGCATAGATATTAAATACCGTAATGATGAATAACCACTACCAAAATCATCGAGCGCAATCAGGTAACCCGAATCACGTAACTGGTTAATATTTTTCGATGCACGCTTTATCTGTGTAATTAATGCTGTTTCTGTTATTTCAATAATAAACTTTATTGCAGGATGGGTAATTCGAATTTTAATCAACAAATCAATAATACGGGTATTAATGACACTAGGAGCTGAAAGATTGACAGAGATCCCTTGCCCCCTGGGAAAAACACCTGAAGCCAGATCTTTTTCGATTGCAGTAATGATGGCCAGATCAAATTCAACATCCAGGTTTCGACCCTCTACCACGGGGAAAATGACTTCAGGCATATAAACATGCCCGTCGTGCTCAACCTTAACCAGGGCCTCTACATAATTACTCTCTAATGACGGCAGTTTCACTACGTTTTGATAACGCATCATAATTTTTTCAGGATCCTGTATCGCGGCATAAACGGCATTAACAGCATTTGTTGAGATAACACTCTCTACCGTCGCCAAATCATCAGAATAAACCACAATAGAGCCTTCACCGGGACGCTTGGCCTTATACATAGCCAGGTCAGCCCGCTTCATAATATCTGAAAATGATCTTTCACCTACTTTAGAAAAAGCGATACCTATACTGACAGATATAGACTCACTTAAACCAAATTTTCTGAAATCAAATGCCAATATATTTCTACGACATTGTTCAGCCAAAGCCAGGGCTTCTTTCCTGGTTATATTTTTCAGTACGGTAGAAAATTCATCTCCACCTAAACGATATATTTTTTCATTATCAGTAATTGATTCTATTAACACCTTAGCAACATTACGCAAAACCGCGTCACCAACAGCATGTCCATAACTATCATTTATGGGCTTGAAATTATCGCAATCAAAAATGAGTACCGCATACAATTCGTCTTTTTTATACTGATTATACTCATCCCAGTCATCCTCAAATGCACGCCGATTAAACGCAGTGGTTAAGGAGTCTTCATGTGCGATCCGAAAAAATTCTTTATTGTTAATCTCAAGATTCTGATATAACAAATTCAGCCTGGATTGATATTTATTAAAAGAGTTTCTTACATTTTCAAGCTCAAGGATAGGTTGTTGTTTGAGCGATATCGTAGATTCTACTTCTTCCATGTTTTCACCGAGCATATTTATTTCGTTTGAAATAACCTTCAACGGCTGCACCAAAAAACGATGTATAAAAAACAATGCTATTAAAATAGAGAAAATAATAAAAGCTGCTACTTTAATTAAAGCACTGCTCATTGTTTTCATTAATTTTTTACGATAAGGATCGTCTTTTATTTCATAAGTTATAAACTCACCTACCGTGTTAAAGGAAAATACTGCGTTATCGGCATATTTTGATAAAATCGTATCAACATTAACAAACTTAAAATCTGTTACATGAGTAAGTACATTTCTTAATGAAAAAATAACTGCAGCATAACCATAGGTGATTATTTTATTTTCACTTTCACCAGATAAATCAACGCCTGTTACCGGGAATACATAAAGCCAATACTCCATTAAGCCTTTATCACTATCTCGCATAATCTTTTGAAAATATCCATGCCCCTTTAATATGTTCAGAGGCATTTTATTATTTTCTACCTGGGCGCTAAATATTACACCTTCTTTATTATAAAGCGCGACATCTTCAAATTCCTCGGGAAGAACAGCTGAATCAGGCACCCTGATTTCTTTCCATATTTGATAAAACTCAGAATTAATATATTGCTGTTTAGTTTCACCCCAACTGCTTATATCACCTGTTATACGCTCAATGTGACTCTTAAGTTCAGCTAAGGCTAACTTTA
>JAOUOK010000072.1 GCA_029880425.1 Gammaproteobacteria bacterium | reverse complement strand
GACACGGGGCGATTTTGAGTTATCGTGAAAGGCCTTCCTGAGCTTAATCATGGCGCTGGTCAATGCATCATAGCCAACAACTGATCCTTGCCATACTGTTGCTTCCAGTTCCTCGCGGGAAACAACCTCGCCCTTTTTCGCCGCCAGGCACACCAGCAGGCTCATGACCCGCGGCTCAAGATGGGTTTCATGCTCTCCATGGCGCAAATAGCCGGTATTTGGCTCGACAAACCACTCCCCAACCGTAAAACCTGCCTCTAAAGACGCACTTTTATTATCATAATTACCTGTCATCGTAATTTAGCCATATTTTAGACGCCTAAATCTCCGATCCATTGCCAAAACATCAGATAACCATCATCTAATCGCCGCAAAAAATACCAGTCCTGGCGCTATGTTTACATCATGAACAAAAACAAGGAGGGAAACCCCTCTTCAATAATAGACCAGGAGAAAAACCATGCAAACATCAACTACAATCAGCACAGTAAACCGTTTAATGACAATCACAGCAGCAATTTATTTTGTCACCCTGAGTAACCTTACATTAGCGGATGAAAATGAACAGCTTGACTTAGCTCTATTAGATTCTACTGATAAATGGCAAGTAAACCGTTTGTTTCAACCAACTGAAAGCCAAAAGAAAAAAGAACAGCAAGATGGCCAAATCATGATTTATGATGGCCTTCGTGATACTACCATTGCTAAAGCACTGGATAGCAATTTTGATCGCATCCAGAATATGATGTTCACACGGGTAGTTGTTACCAGGCTTTCAGGTCAGCCGGAAGTCGATGAGTTTGGAAATGCAGTGGTGGAAGATGATGGTTGTGACTCATAATAATGGCTAGCAGGTTGTCATTATAGCAAATGACAACCTGTAGCTTTAAAGCTTAGTTTCTCGCAAGTTCTAATTTCTCACATAAATGGTCCGCCCCTTGTAAAATACGCGGCCCAACACGTTGCATTAAAGAGGGATCAATATAATAAAGCTGGTTATTTTTAACCGCGGGAAGTTCCCGCCATTTTCTCCACTCATCAAGCCACTCCGGCCTGGCTGTCCCCATTCCGCCTGAAATAATCACATCAGACTTTGAGGTTAATACCGCTTCGAGTGAAATCCTGGGAGTCGCAACATTAAGGTTTGCAAAAACATTTTCACCGCCACAAAGTTCAATTACATCAGAAATAAGACTCTTACTACTTACCGTCATTATCGGTTTGTTCCAGATCTGATAAAACACTTTAACTTTCTTTTTCGTTGAAAAGCGTTTTTTTAACGAATTGTAATGCCGGATAAAATCATCTGTCGCTTTATTGGCTGTTTTTTCTGTCCCGGCCAAGATACCAAACCGTTGTATGGTTTTAGCAATATCTTCAGGGTGATGGGGATCAGTGATAAAAATATTCAGTGCAAATTTTTTCAACTTATCAATTTGATTGGGGTTATTTTCTGTCCATGCAATAACAAGATCGGGTTTTAATGACACGATTCTTTCCAGGTCTAATGATGGATAGCCTCCTACCCGCGGTATGGCTTTTGCTGCTTCAGGATAATCACTGTATGACACGGCACCAACAATTTTATCACCTGCCCCTGCTGAAAATAATGTTTCAGTGATATGGGGTGCCAGGCTGACAATACGTTGTGCAGGTTGAGTGAGTATTACGGTTTCACCGAGGTCATCAACTACCTTAACCTCAGCTCTTGTTAAGGATACAAAACTGAGATTAAAAAATAACAACCCAATACACAGTCGAGATATAAAAATTAAATCAAACTTTCTAAACATAAGACACGTTCTTCTTTTTATTTGTATTATTTAAGTATGGCAAAGTGGCCAGGGTTTCTTTTAATTTCTGCCATTGTATTTCATTTTTCGGTAAGCCAAAGCGCAGGCCGGCAGAAGACCGTGTTGTTTTTTCAAATAACCTGATCAGTATTCCTTGCCCGGCACAGGCTTCAAAAATTTCTTCTGCAGAGGGATGATTTAACCACTGGAAAAAAGCCGTGCTACCGTCAACTAATAATCCATAATCTTTTAAGGTATCCGACAGGCGCTTGCTTGACTCGATTAATTCCTTACGTGCACTTTCCTGCCAGGCTTTATCCTGTAAAGCCTGCTTTGCTATATAGCGTGTCGGTCCGCTTAACTGCCATGGCCCAAGTTTATTGCTTATTCGTTGCAATAACTCGCGATCAGAAATAACAAAACCACAACGTATTCCTGCAAGCCCAAAAAATTTTCCCATCGAACGTAAAATTATCAGGCCGGGTAGTATACCGGCGGTAACCAGGCTGGTTTCAGGCCTGACATCGATAAAGGCTTCATCGACCACTAACCAGCCACCCCGGGTAGATAATTTCTCATGCCATTCTAACAACATGTCTTTTTCAATTAATTTACCTGTTGGGTTATTGGGATTAACCACGACTAACACATCAAGCTCTTTGATATGCATCTCTACGTTATCCAGCGATAAAGCAATGACATCATGTCCTGCTTGTTGCCAGTTATATTCATGCTCGGCATAGGTTGGGGAAATGATTCCAACTTTTGACAAGGAACGTAAAGCAGGTAATGTCTGAATGGCTGCCTGGGAACCGGCAACGGGTAAGCAGTACTCACAACCATAATACTCACAGGCAACCGCTTGTAATCCATCATCATCTTCAGGCAATGCTTGCCATACGGATGCCGGGACAGTTGGCACTGGCCAGCCATTTGGGTTTAAACCTGTCGATAAATCCAGCCACTGTTCAACAGGAATAGTATATTTTTTAGCCGCCGCCAGTATACGACCACCATGCTTGAGGCCTTCAGGTTTAAATTCAATATTTCTAGTCAATGAAGTAATCCCCTAGCATAATAATCATGACCCAGATAATGATGCTTTTAATGATTAATTTATTTGCACGCTCGATATCATCCACCTGTGGTGGCATATGACAACCCAGCTCGGGACGCGTAACAGCTTTACCATGATAGCTGGCCGTACCACCCAGTGTAATATTTAACGCACCTGCACCCGTGGCCATGACAACTCCGGGGTTGATCCCATGCCAGCCTTTTGCCTGTTTTTTCCAGCACGACAATGCACTAAGTGTGTTTCCTGTTATCGCATAACTCAGCGCCGTTAATCTTGCCGGTACCCAGTTTAAAACATCATCTATCCGCGCTGCCGCCCAGCCAAAAGAATTAAAACGTTCCGTGCGGTAGCCCCACATGGCATCAAGCGTATTCGCTAGGCGATACAAAATAACCCCGGGTGCACCCAAGATAACAAACCAGAATATCGCGGCAAATATTGCATCACTGCCATTTTCTAAAACTGACTCAATCGTTGCCCGGTTAATCGCTTCTTCATCACTGTTGCGGGTATCACGACTGACAATCATGCCGATACGTTTTCGCGCCAGCTCAATATCAGACTGATTCATTGCCTCGGCAACAACCCTTGCATGCTGTAGCAGGCTTTTGGTTCCAATAGCAAAAGTTAAGCAAACAACAGCAACTAGCACATCCATTTGTAACCATGGGCTATTCAAAAACGGTTCCGGTAATGTCAGTTGCTCAAGAAACCAGGTCAAGCTCACCAGGGGCATCACCACGGACACCCAGGCTACAAGCCCTATAAGATAAGATAAAAAATGATTTTGAATGAAGGTCGAGTTAAGTCGTTTTTCTATCCAGCTGGCAAAATTTCCAAAACCAACCAGGGGGTGCCAACGACGGGGTTCACCAAAAATAAGATCCAGCAGGAGTGCTGTAATAATAATGAGAGAAACAGACATGAAAGTATTTTAAATGATAAAGCAGTATGAACACAGTGTTCTTCCCATGCAAACATGTCAAAATAGCACTATGCCAACGATAATGATCCAGGGAACCACCTCCGATGCCGGTAAAAGCACACTGGTTGCCGGCTTATGTCGCATTTTAAAAAATCGTGGTGAAAAGGTTGTCCCGTTTAAACCTCAGAACATGGCGCTAAACAGTGCCGTCACCGTGGATGGTGGCGAAATTGGAAGAGCCCAGGCCGTGCAAGCTCTTGCAGCGGGAATCGAACCACATACCGATATGAATCCCGTTTTGCTTAAGCCAAATTCTGACACCGGTGCCCAGGTCATTGTTCACGGTCACGCGGTCAAAAATCTCTCGGCGCAAGATTACCATGAGTATAAAACCACCGCCATGAAAGCCGTGTTGCAATCCTATGCCCGGCTTAAAAAACAGTATGACTGGATCATTGTGGAGGGTGCCGGCAGCCCGGCTGAAATTAACTTACGTGACCGCGATATCGCCAATATGGGGTTTGCGGAAGAAGTGGATTGCCCAGTAATCATCGTCGGTGACATTAATCGTGGTGGTGTCTTCGCTCACCTCACCGGCACACTGGATTTACTCACTGAATCAGAACAACAACGAACACTGGGTTTTATTATTAACTGCTTCCGCGGTGATATTAGCCTGTTACAGCCCGGCCTCGACTGGTTAGAAGAAAGAACAAACAAAACCATGTTTGGTGTTTTACCCTACCTGCATGGTTTTCACCTCGAAGCGGAAGATAGCGTTAAAATAGACCAGGTGATTGATCATTCACAACAGGTCATCAACATTGTAGTTCCTGTTTTCCCTCACATTAGTAATCACACCGACCTGGATGCCTTGCGTTTACATCCCCAGGTGAATTTGCACTATGTCACCACCGACATGGACAAGCCTAATGCCGATCTAATTATTTTACCCGGCAGTAAAAGCGTGCAAAATGATTTGCAATGGTTAATCCAGCAAGGCTGGCACCAACAAATCAACCAGCACTTACGCTACGGAGGTAAACTCATTGGTATTTGTGGTGGCTACCAGATGCTTGGCAACAAGCTCCATGATCCACATGGTATTGAAGGAACGGCTAAAAGCATGGATGGCCTGGCCTTACTCGATTTTGAAACGAGTATAGAAAAACAAAAGCAACTTGAGTGTGTTAGCGGTCATTTTATTACGGATAACGCTAACGTGACGGGCTATGAAATTCACATGGGTATTTCACAAGGTCCTGCCCTGGACAAACCGGCCATACAACTTGCCGATAAGGTAGATGGTGTTATTTCAGAAGATAATCAAATCATGGGCACGTACTTACACGGACTATTCGATCAAACCAGCGCATTAACCAGTCTTTTAAAATGGGCTGGATTAAATGAAGTAAGCCAGTTTGATTATGAAGCTTTACGGGAAGAAGAATTAGATCGCCTCGCCGATGAAATGCAAAAGCACATTAACATCGATCTATTACTGGAAAAGAGTTACAACTCTTAATTCTCATTAAATTAACTTAGTTGGATAACTAGTTTGAATCAGTCGCAAACATCTATTTCAGGTGCAGGGTATTTTTACGCAACCATGGCCACCCTGATATGGTCAGGAAACTTTATCGTGGCCCGCGGTTTGAT
The DNA here is from genome assembly GCA_029880425.1 of Gammaproteobacteria bacterium. Classification (GTDB taxonomy): domain Bacteria; phylum Pseudomonadota; class Gammaproteobacteria; order UBA6429; family Thiohalophilaceae; genus JAGLTQ01. Next base: position 1,997 of record JAOUOK010000072.1, on the reverse strand, counting down.
TGATACCTTTCCTCCGGTAAGCCTGGCTTATTTTCGCTGGTTAATTGCCGTTATTGTATTAATACCATTAGCCATTAGACCCATGTTGCGTGACTGGTCAATCATAAAAGAAAACCTGGCTTATCTTTGTATTGCATCTGTTTTAGGCGTATCAATGTTTAATACGCTGATTTATATTGCCAGTCATACAACGACAGCAATAAATATGTCACTTATTGCTATCACCTTTCCGGTTTTCATTATTATATTATCGCGTTTCATATATAACGAGTTGCTTAGTGCAAATAAAGCAGCTGGAGTTTTCCTGGTTATAGTCGGTGTTGTTACACTTATTACAAAAGGCGATGTATCGGTTTTAAGAAATATTGATTTTTCCAGTGGCGATTTATGGATGTTACTTGCCGCTATCACTTTTGCTGTTTATAGCCTGATGTTAAAGAAAAAACCGGCCAGGCTTGGTGCCCGCTCATTTCAGTTAAGTACTTTTATTATTGGCTTATTATTTTTAACCCCCTTCTACATCTGGGAGGCAACAGGTTCTGATTTTTCAGTCACGAATATAAGCAGCGTTACTTTCTATTCTATTTTATACCTTGGTATATTTGCCTCGGTCGCCTCCTACTTTTTATGGGGCAAAGCTGTTGAAAAAATCGGGCCATCAAAATCAGGTATGATTTACTATTCGCTACCGATCTTTAGTGGAACATTAGCTTACATATTTTTAGGAGAGGCTATTGAAACTATTCATCTAATCAGTACGTTTCTGATCGCGACAGGAATTTTTACAGCGATCTATGAAAAGAAGAAAATCATGTGAATAATCATACAAATAACCACAAATATTGACACATGACATTATCAATACCAAATCTCTTTACCGTGCTGAAATAATGCCCTCATCCGTAGAAAAAAGTCACTATAGCTCCTGTATTGTACTGAAGTGTGTCCCGTTAAGTTATTTTTCAAACAATACTACGCTTAAATGGAATTTTGCTATTCCTATTACAGGGAAAGAAACAGGAAAATTTACACCCTCAGAATATTGGTGAATTTTATAACCCTGACAACTTATGTTTCATCTCTTAAACCCTGGCTACCTTTTAAATTAATTAACATTTTTTATTTATGCCAATTAATTTTTTAATGATGTTCAGCTGTCGATAACATTAAAGCTATATTGAAATCGTCCGCTAAAGTAATAGAAGTAAAAAATATTATCCGGGTTAAAAAATGAAAGTTAAATCAATAACCATCAAGTTAAAATTCATACTTGTCTCAGTGTTCGGCTTCGCGGCATTACTGGCCATTCTTCTGCTGGGACTATATTCAATAAACACACTATCTGGTCTTGAACGTGCGTTATACCTGGTAGAACATATTGAATCAGGCATGCTAATGTTACGGCGAAATGAAAAAGATTTCCTGGCTCGTAACGATTTAAAATACCAGGATAACTTTTCAAAAAATTTCGTCAGCTTACAGGATACAGTGGCTGAATTAGATGAGAGACTAGTATCAAATGATATAAGCAATAAAGAAACACAATCACTTTCATCAATTTTATTAGATTACAATTCAAAATTTCAAGAGCTGGTTAACAAACAAAAAACTATAGGACTTTCACCCAAAGATGGCTTATACGGTGATTTACGTTCAGCAGTACATTCAGCAGAAGAAGACATTAAGAAAACATCTGATGCAGAACTCTTAAGTGACATACTGATGTTACGTCGCAGAGAAAAAGATTTCATGTTGCGTAATGATTTAAAATACCTGGAAAAATTCAACCAGGATTTCATAAAAATAGAGTCACGACTGAACAACAGTATACATTCAGCATCAACAAAAACGGCTATTCAGACATCATTACAGGAATACCAAAAACACTTCCAGAATTTAGTCAACGGTTACAAGGAAAAAGGACTCAGTAGTAAATCAGGATTGCTGGGAGAAATGCGTGAAACAGTACATAAAACAGAAACCATCATAAGTAAATT
>JAOUOK010000071.1 GCA_029880425.1 Gammaproteobacteria bacterium | reverse complement strand
CCAGCCAGTGTCCACCCATTGGTTGCTGGTATGAATTATCTGATTTAGCCTGGGGTTGCTGTTTGAACCAGTGGTTCAGTTTTTTTATGCAGGCTATGGGGATAAGTAGCAATAGGGCACTGACCATTAACATATTATGTGTTCCTAGTGGTTGCGCTAACACCGTGGTAAGCAGTGGTCCACAAATCGCACCTACTGTTCCACCTGCAGCAATTGCCCCAAAAAGTCGCTTTGCCTGCTCTTTATCATATATATCATTCATAAAGCTCCAGAAAACGGAAACTACAAATAAGTTGAATACACTGACCCAGATAAAGAATGACTGGGCTACATGGGCCGGAGAAACCTGGAAATAAAAAAGAGAATGAAAAATTAAAAGATTGACGATAAAAAATGTATATACGATGGGTAAAAACTGGCGGCGAGGGTAGCGTGAACTTACCCAGCCATAAAGTGGCACCATGGCAAGGATAACTATAAATGTGCCGGTAAATACCCACGGCAGATTTTTAATGCCACCGAGGATGCCCATTTCATCACGCAAAGGGCGAATAATGTAGTAAGCACACAATAAGCTAAAAAAATAGGCAAAAGAAATAACCAGTGCGGGTAATTCAGCTGGCCTGAGATCAATACTTTTCTCTATGAGTTCCTTTATACTTTTCATTAGTTTCACTATAGATGAAATCAGCATTAATAGAATTGAAATTTAACAGAAAAAAGTCACACTATTAATAATTATATGGTTGTTTTTAATTTTGCTGAACGATAGTGTATATTCTCTTTATTAAAGATAACTCTATTATTGAAGAAGAAAAATGTCTAAATTATTAAGTGAGTGGACTCCATCAACAGCCGCAATTGACGTGATCAAGCTTAACGGCATCGATGATGAACACATCCAGAAAACGGTTAATTATTTAAAAAATGAAACCGAACTGGATAACATTGATGACCTGGAAGGGTATGATAACTGGAATTCATTTTTTATTATTTTTTGTATTAAAGCACACAAAAATGTCAGTGCTCAATAAATATTATTAAGGCTTCGATAGGATATTATGCGATTTCTTATTTTTGGTACTGTATTTTTAGTAGTAATGGCATTACTTAATGTTTATACCTGGCGACGTTTCCTGCGTTTAGTCTCATATGACAAAAAAGGCTATCTAATAGCTATACCCATTATTTTAATGCTAGGGGATATTTTCTTTATTGTTGATATTGTAACCAATATTATTCCCGACTCACCGGCGTTATATTTTATTAGCAGTAGTTTTATCGGCGTGACTTTCATGCTGTTTGTGGTTGCCGTGATTTATGACTTAACAGTAACAGTCTCAAGGAGAGTGCCGGTTGATCATTCAAAACGACGGACATTAAAACTCATTTTTGATATCACTATGCTGGTAGCGGCTTTTGCTTACCTGTTACGGGGCTTTAGCCAGGGTGTAAAATTTCCTGAAATTAACCGTGTACAGGTGAAAATTAAAGACTTCCCTTATGATAACTATAATGTCGTGCAACTCACTGATGTCCATGTAGGTCGTACAATTAAACGAGACTTTATAGAACAGCTGGTTGATAAAACAAATTCACTGAAACCGGATATAGTTGTTATTACAGGTGACCTGGTCGATTTGGCTATTAGGAAAATTGAATACGATCTCTATCCTTTAAAAGATATCAAGGCGCCAACCTATTTTATCGTTGGTAATCATGAGTATTTTCACGGCGCAGGTGAAACCGTGCAGTATATGAAGTCGTTAGGTGTTATACCCTTGTTAAATGAGCATGTGGTGATTGGAGAAGGAGACAAGCAGTTTAACCTTGTTGGTTTAACGGATATTAGTGGTTCCAGACTCGATTTTATGCCACCTGATCCAGAAACTGCTTATAATAAGCTGGATCAAAATAAATCATGCATCGTATTGGCCCACCAGCCTCGACAGATTAGTGAGATGGATGATTATCGTTGTGACCTGATGTTAAGTGGCCATACCCATGGTGGCCAGATATTTCCCTTTGGTTTACTGGTGATGACAGCGCAACCTTATCTTGCTGGCTTGTATGAGCATATGCCTGGACGTCAAATATTCGTAAGCCGGGGAACAGGTTACTGGGGGCCACCCTTGCGCTTTTTAGCACCGAGTGAAATCAGCCAGATCATAATTAAACCTGTTTGAATTTAAAATATATTTAATTAAAGTTATGCCAAGAAAGAAACGAACATATAACCTGTATGTGGTTGACCTTGATAAAGACGTACTCTCAGTTAAGAAGTTTCGCGAAATGAATCCGGATTATATTGAAGACTATCCCTGTGTATATGTTGGGCAAACAGCTAAGTCACCGGATGAACGATTTGATCAACATAAAGCCGGGATTCATGCTAATCGATATGTAAAAAAATACGGGCTTCGCTTACGTTATAAATTATTTGAGCAGTACAATCCAATTTCAACCCGAAAAGAAGCTGAGTACAAAGAAGCCTTGCTGGGTGAACATCTTCGTAAGCGTGGTTTCGCGGTTTGGTGGAACTAGGTTCAAGGCATGGTGGTATCAGGTATGAATACTGATTTAGAACAACATTATCTTAATACGGTTTACTTTATATTTATAGCTGGTAAACAATACGGTATCAAAATTGGTGAGGATAATTTACCAGTTGTGAATCATGTGTTCAAACAGGTAAAGGTTACAACTGCAGCTATCCTCACTGCGTGGAATCCACGCAGTGAGGCAATTGATTTCCAACAAAATAAACTACGCAACAATGATTTATATAATGTTCTTAAAGAAAAAAAATACATTTTTCATAAAGCTCTTGGTAAAGGTATAGATCCCACTTGGCCGGCAGAAGAAGGTTATATTATTTTAGGTTTAACAAAAGAAGATGCTGAAAAGCTCGCTGTAAAATACGAACAAAATGCTTATGTGTGGATTGAAAAAGATAAAACGGTCACGCTTGAATATACCCCTGTCTGGTATGAATAGCATAAATAAATAAGTAGGAATCAGGTTATGGTAAAAATTGATAAAGAAAAACTGGATAAAGTTATCGCGGATGCACGACGTGAAATGGATGAGCGTGCAAAAGGTTATCGTGAACAGGCGTTAAAAATGTATCCGCATATATGTGGACGCTGTAGCCGTGAATTCAGCGGGAAAAACTTAAGTGAACTTACAGTGCACCATCGAGATCACGATCACGATAATAACCCATCAGATGGTAGCAACTGGGAACTACTCTGCTTGTATTGCCATGATAATGAACACCAACGTCAGCTTGAAGCGCATATGGGGAATAATTCCATCTCGAAATCTAAGGGTAATTCTGCAAAACATAATCCTTTTGCGGACTTAAAATCAATGATGAAAGATAAAGGATAATTTACTTTACTTAACAATTTAAACAACATTTCTTAATTGAAATTCATATACTATTATCAACAGTGTGTTTTCTGCTGGTTAAGTATTATTAAGTTTTACAAAAATAATCTCCGTCATTGATAATAAGTGATTATAAAAATGTTCAGTGAAGTAAAGAATATATCTTCCCGTGCAATAAGCGTTGGCTTTTTGTTTAGTTTTCTCCTGCTGGCTATTTTGATTAGTAGTGGCCTCTATATAATTGATAACCGTAACCAGTCATTACAATATGTCATCAATAAGCAATACGCGCTAAATTTTTTAATGAAAGAACTTACTGATATATCAAGGTACCGCGGTGAGATTATGTTACTGATTTTGAATGAAAATGATCCGTTTGAACGTGATGACTTGATACAGGAATATAACGGGCAGACCCGGGAATTTCTGGTGCGCCGGGAAAAAGTTGAGCAGTTAAATTTATCCGATATCCAAAAAGATATTTTTAGAAAAACATTAAGCAAAACTTCAAAGGTGTATGTTCATCAGACAGAAACTATCCGTCTTGCAAATAATAATGAAATTATCAAAGCCAAGAAACTATTCAATGAAAAGATTTTGCCACAAAAAATAAAAATAAGAGATTCATATGATGAGTTGATTCACTCTATGCAACAACAGGCAAAAATCGAGATTGATGAAGCACATAGAACAAACAGAATGACTATGATTGTAACTATAGTATTAATCGCATTATTGTTTTTCCTGGTTCTATGGGTTCAATACCTGGCAGTAAAGGCAATTCGTCGATATAACTTATTGCTTTATGAAAACAATGAAAAATTAGAATTAACTGTTAAAGAACGAACAAAGCAACTTGAGCAGGCTAAGGAAAAAGCCGAAAGAGCCAGCCAGACAAAATCTGACTTTCTTTCCGGTATGAGTCACGAGTTACGAACACCAATGAATGCCATTTTAGGATTTGGACAGTTACTTATATCTGAAGAAGATAGCTTGAATGAGATACAAGTTAGTAATGTGAATGAGATTATTACCGCTGGAAATCATTTAATAACACTAATAAATGAACTTCTTGATTTATCTAAAATTGAAGCGGGTAAGATAGAACTTAATATTGGAGATGTTTATTTAAATGATGTACTTAAGCAAAGTATAGCCCTGGTTAATCCACTGGCCGAGTCACACCAGGTTGAAATTATTAATAATATTAGTAGTGATGCATATGTAATTAAAGCTGATTACACCCGTTTTAAACAAGTGATGGTAAACCTTTTATCTAATGCAATTAAATATGGTAATGATAATAGTAAGGTAATAGTTGATGATGAAATAATTAACAACAACCTGTGTCTTCGTATAACAGATTTTGGTAAAGGCTTATCAGGAGATGACATTGCAAAATTATTTACTTCATTTGCCCGCCTGGAAACAGAAAGTGAAGTAGAAGGTACAGGTCTTGGCCTGGTGATTACCAAAAATATGATAGAGCTTATGAATGGAAGTGTTGGAGTTGAGAGTACATTAGGCCGGGGAAGTACTTTCTGGATCGTGATTCCTTTTGCAGAAAGTTTATAAGTGAGGTATCAACTAAAGTCATTTTCCTCGTTTCATTTTCAAATATTTATATTTATTCGTTAAAGAAACAATCTTGCCGCTTAAACTTGTCTTTTATCACTTATTTTGATGATTTTAGAAATAATGATGAGTGTTTATATAAATTTTAGCAAAATTCATATAAAAGTAGGATAAGTCCTACATCAAGTTCAGATACGGCTGACAGTAAAATTGATTGATTTAAAGTGAGTGTAAATGAGAAAATGCATCTATACCTGCTATTTCTCTCGATGCTTTTCAAGGATGGATATATGTTAGCTACAACTGCAACGAATCAATATACTTCAGAATTAGCAAAGAAACCTGAGGCTTCTGAGTTACTTATCAAGGACCTGGTTAATGCCTCATGTGACTCGCAATCTGTTTACGCAAAAGATTATCCTTTAAAGTTACAGTTTGAGGATGTCAAACGCCGTACTCAACATTTAATTGATAATTTAAATCCTGTAATGCTAAAACAATACGATGTGTTACTGGACTGCTTCAAAAAAATTGACAGGAAACTTTCTAATTACGATCTATTTAAAAAAAGTTATATAACTTACCGTAGCCAGGTGAAAAGTGAGACGGTTATTTCAATTGAATGTGCTGCATACCTGTTTTTTTTATATCGCTAAAATAGCACGGGTTTAGTTATTTTTTGTTAGTAACTATTCCTACAGCTTATAATCTTACCATTAATATTTTTACTTTCATTACTCATTAAATAGATGTAACTGTCCATTATTTCTTCTGGGGCTGGATTGTCCATTGGATTTTCGCCTGGGAATGCAAGTGCACGCATACGTGTACGTACACGCCCCGGATCAATGCTATTCACCCTTATAGGTGTATTCACTTCGAGCTCATCTGCAAGAATGCCCATCAGGTTATCACCTGCAGCTTTTGTTACTCCATAAGCGCCCCAGTAAGCACGGCCTTTATGGGCAACACCTGAGCTTGTAAAGATCATTGATGCAGATTCAGATTTATTTAACAGGGGGATCATAGACTGGGATAGCAGGAAAGGTGCGTGTAAATTAACTTTGACGATGCGATTCCAGAGTTCATTATCAAACTGTGTGATCGGGCTTAAGCCTTCAAACATGGCTGCGTTATGGACTAAACCATCAAGGTGACCAAACTCGGTTTCAATGGTATGTGCGAGTTCCAGGTATTGATCAGCTGTGGCATTCTCCAGGTTTAATGTGATGATGGCAGGTTGTGGATAGCCCGCATTTACAATTTCATCATAAAGATCGACAATCTTTTTTTCTGTTTTACTTAATAATATAACAGTTGCACCGTAACGGGCATAGGTTTTGGCTGCTTCTTTTCCAATACCGTCACCTGTGCCTGTAATGAGAATCACTTTATCTTTAAGACAGTTATCTTGAGGCTGGAAGTTTTCTGGGATTTTAATTATTTCATTCATAGTCATTTTCAGTTTAAATTATATTATTAAGTTAGCAGCTTTAGCACCACTTCTCACTGCACCTTCCAATGTTGCAGGGTACTGTGTATCAGTAAAATCACCTGCAAGGAACAGACCTTTAATGCTGGTTTTGTTTTCTGGACGTATGGCATTGATATTTACTGAGCATGAAAAGGTTGCTCGCTTTTCACGGATAACGAATGACTTAATCAGTGCTGGTTTTTCTGCAAAAAGTAGTGAGATTTCATCATGAACACACTGTGCAAGTGTATCATCATCCATTGCCATATGCTTACCTGAAGCGCTAATCACAACACTGATTAAACCGTGTTGTTGGCAAAATGCGCCGCGGTCAATTATCCATTGTGTAATTGTGTTACTCATTCCAAGCATAGGCTGACTGAGTTTCGTATTTTCTGAGTATTGTAAGTATACAGTAACGATGGGTTCATACTTTAACTGTTGAATATTATTATTGATTGAGTTTAATGCAGTGTGGTTATTAATGAGCTTAGATAAATTTTGCGGTGCGGTTGCAATAATCACCTTGGATGCTTTAATCGTTTGTATACCGGCATTGTTTATTTTTGCAGATACTGAAACCACCTGGTTATTATTAACTTTAATATTTTCAACTCGGGATCGAAGGTGTACCTGACCACCATGTTGTTCAATATAGTGAATTGCCGCATCAGGGAATAAATATGATAAATCTACTATTGGAAAAAGAAGGTCGGCATCTTTTCTTTTGTTAGTAAATGCATCTTTAAATACCCGCATAAAGACATTAGCTGAGGCTTCGTTAGTTGGCGTATTCATTATTGACAGGCACAACGGTTCCCATAGCTGCTGGATTAAAATACTGGTTTGTTTTGTTGCTTTGAATAAATCTGTAACAGAGATATCGGTTCTCAATTGGTAATTGTTTTTCCTGAGATATAGACCAAAGCGAATTGCAGCGAGTCTGTCTTTAAGCGTTAAACCTTTTGCTGTGAGCAGGGCATAGAGTAAATGTAGCGGTGCAGGAAGTGCCGGTGCCTTTAATGTCAGCTCATGTGTTTGCTGGTTAGCGGGAT